>JAFPIE010000160.1 GCA_017388605.1 Acholeplasmatales bacterium
GCTAAATTAACAAATTCCTCATCCTCACAACGAGAAGCCTTAACATCATAGCCCTCAGCCTTTAAGAATGTGAACATCATAGCACCACCAACTAAAACCTTATCAGCCTTGTCTAATAATGCATTGATTACACCAATCTTATCAGAAACCTTAGAACCACCTAAAATGGCAACATATGGACGAACTGGCTTATCAACAGCTCCACCAATGAACTTGATTTCCTTTGCTAGTAAGAATCCAGAAGCAGTTTCCTTAACGTTAGAAGCAATACCAACATTAGATGCTGCAGCACGGTGTGCAGTACCAAATGCGTCATTAACAAATACATCACCTAAAGATGCCCAGTAAGCACCAAGCTCAGGATTGTTCTTAGACTCAAGCTTAACTTCCTTATCTGCAGCAACGTCGAAGTCTTCATTTCTTGTATTAGCGAACATTAAGATTTCGCCATCCTTTAATGCAGCTGCAGCAGCCTCAAGCTCTGCACCACGAGTTGCGTTAACAAACTTAACTGGCTTACCGATTAATTCCTCAAAACGCTTTGCAACAGGAGTGATATCATTCTTCTTAATATCCTCAGCGCTCTTAACACGTCCTAAATGAGAGAAAACGATAGCTCTACCACCATTCTCAATAACATACTGGATAGTAGGTAATGCAGCCTTGATACGAGTATCATCAGCAACCTTGCCATCCTTCATTGGAACATTAAAGTCAACACGGATTAAAACCTTCTTGCCTTTAACATTTAAATCTGAAACAATTTTTTTAGCCATATTCAATTATCCTCCATAAATTTGACTATTTTACTAGAAATGTTATAGCACAAACATTTTAAAAGAAAAAAGTGTTTTTTCCCCATATTCTAATTATAGCGTTTTCATATCTCTTTTTCTTTAGAAAAAAGGCGCTAAAATATAGCGCCAAACTTCAATTTATTATTTATATTCTTTTGTATTTGCTCTCATTGCATTTAAAATACACAAAATTGCAACGCCAACATCACCAAATACAGCAATCCACATATTGGTAATTCCTAAGGCGGAAAGAACTAAAATAACGATTTTGACAAACAAGGCAAAGGCAATATTTTCATACACAATGCGCATAGTTTTTCTAGCTATTTTTTTAGCTACCTCAATGCTTCCTAAATCATCATGCATAAGAACGATATCTGAAGCCTCAATAGCGGCATCAGATCCAACCCCACCCATAGAAATACCAATATCGGATTTCATTAAAACAGGGGCATCATTGATACCATCTCCTACGAAGCATAATAATTCATTATCCTTCTTTTCACCTAAGATAGCATCTACCTTTAAAACCTTATCCACAGGCAATAAATTCGCATTAAATTCTGTTAGCCCTAATTCCTTTGCGACATGGAAAGCTATTTTTTCGTTATCCCCTGTAAGCATAATCGTTCTAGCCCCGATAGAATTTAAATATTTTATGGTCGTATAAGCTTCTTCCTTAATCTCATCTGCAATTACGATATAGCCTAAATATTCATTGTTATAGGCTACATGAACAACAGTACCAATATTATCTATTTCTAATGCAGAAATATTATATTCCTCCATAAGCTTATGATTACCACATAAAATAACATCCTCATCCCTTTTCGCAACAACACCCTTGCCAGCTATATTTAAAAGAGTATAGCCCTTCTCAATTTCTTTATTGTATTCACTTACTATAGATCTTGCGATAGGATGTGATGAATCTGCCTCAGCTATAGCGGCAAGCCTTAATATTTCATCCCTTTTTTCCTTAGGATATACATCAAACACCTTAAAATTACCCTTAGTTAAGGTACCTGTTTTATCGAAGACAAATACATTTGCCTGATTCAATCTTTCTAAGTGGATCGATCCTTTAATTAAAATACCATTTTTGGAAGCTCCACCAAGTCCTGCAAAAAAGGACATAGGAACAGAAATAACCAATGCACAAGGACAGGATACTACTAAGAAGCTCAACGCTCTATAAATCCAAGTAGTCCAGGTATTATAATTTCCTAAGAATGTATAAACTACTGGTGGGATAATGGCTAAAGCTAAGGCAAGTATTACTACAATTGGCGTATAATATTTTGCAAATTTCGTAATAAATGCTTCACTCTTAGACTTCTTAGATGAAGCATTTTCTACTAAATCCAAGATCTTTTTAACTGTGGATTCACCATATTCCTTTGTCGTCTTAATATGGATTGTACTATTTAAATTAATAGCACCAGAAATAATACTATCTCCTACATTTACATCATGCGGCATGGATTCACCATTTAACGCTCTCATATCTAAGCTAGATTCACCAAAGGATAAAATACCATCTAGGGGCACCCTTTCTCCAGGTTTTACTACAATAGTAGCCCCTAAAGGAACCATATCTGGTGATACTACCTTAATTTCATCTTCTTCTAATAGATTTGCATAATCTGGTCTAATATCCATTAGGCTTGCAATACTTTTTCTTGATTTTCCTGCAGCGTAGCTTTGAAACCATTCTCCAACCTGGTAAAAAAGTAAAACCGCACAGGCTTCATCAAATCCATCTGGTGAATGCTCTGTAATTCCTGTATAAATACCTAATCCAAATGCGCCTAATGTTGCAACAGCCATTAAGAAATTCTCATCAAATACCTGTCCATGCAAAATATTAATGAATGATTTTCTTAATACATTGTGACCAATAAAAATATAGATCATAAAATATAGGGCAAAGGGTAAGAGCCATCCAAATTCTTT
This sequence comes from Acholeplasmatales bacterium, assembly GCA_017388605.1. The sequence continues at coordinate 2,754 of JAFPIE010000160.1, forward strand.
TGAAGGAATAATAGATGCAATCCCATAGGGAAAAGATTCACTAAAGCCATATTTTAATACCTTATCTAGGGTAAGGACAACCAAAAAGCATACGAGGGCAATGATAATATTTTTCAGCATTCTTCTTTGCTTTTTTGTCATAATATACCTCCTTGGTTGAACGTTTGTTCAACTAAAGTAGAAAATAAATTTTTATTCTACAATTTCAAAATCTGGCTCAACCTTTCTTGCAGCCTTTAATACTTTCTTCATTAAAGCATCAGGATTTTCTGCATTTAAGGACATCTTTTGTGTCATGAAATTGATATTACAATCAACTACTCCATCAACCTTTTTAATTGCCTCCTGGCATTTTAGTGCACATGCTGCACAATCTACTTCTATTGTATAAGTTTTAATCATAAATAAATCCTCCTTAAGTAAAACGGTTGATTAACTGTTCAACTATTATTATATACATTTTTTATGATCTGTCAATAGAAAAAAAAGAAAGATGCCAAAAACATCTTTCTTATGCTTCAACAATAGCGACATTCGATATAGAGAAGGATAATTCCTTTTTATTATCCTCTTCTAAAATTCCTCTTAATACATATAATTTATTTTTCACTAAAACACCATATGGTAATTTTTCATATATTCTTGGGAAAATAGTGAATTTAATATTCTTTGCTTCATCCTCAAGCATACCTAAAACCATACGTTCACCCTTTTTGGTTGTGATTTCTCTTAAATCACTAAATGCTGCAATAACATTCATGTAAACCTTAGGCTTTAAATCACTTAGAGAATTCGATTTATATTTGGCATATAATTCCTTCATGTTTTGGAATAAATTATATTGAATATTCATTCCTAAATAGTCAATTTCCTTTTCCTTTAGGAAATCAAAATCATATTCACTTACAATGGCATCACTGCCCTTAATATGCTTTAAATAAATTTGATATTGCCTATCGGATTCCTCAAGCATACTTTTTTTCGTTTTACCTAAGACATCCAGTGCCCCTGAATAGACTAATCCTTCTAGAACTGCTTTCGTAGGCTTACATCTTTCTATAAAATCATTAAAGTTACGGAATAGACCATTTTTATTTCTTTCCTCTACGATTTTTAATACTGTATCCTCACCAATACCCTTA
>JAFPIE010000161.1 GCA_017388605.1 Acholeplasmatales bacterium
CTTATTAATTACGCCTGGTGCACTAAATTTCTTATCATCCTCATTTTCAACATATCCTGTTTGGAAGATAATTGTTTTTTCTTCACCTGGTTTTAATGTAATTTTAAACATATGTGAAGCAATAGGCGCCCAGCCAGATGCAACACTATTATAAGAAGTAGCATTTTTAACAGCATTTGGATCTACCCATGAATTATATAATCCAATGAATGTATCTAAATCTGAATCAAATCCATCATGCTTAAGATTTGTATGATAGAAGGAGTAGTGGTTACGTCTTTCCCTATATTCTGTTTTATGATAGATTGTAGTATCATCTACCTCAACCTCACCAATATTCCAGTTTCTTTGGAAATTGGTGCTATCATCAACAGCATTCCATAAGCACCACTCAATTACTCCGTGTAGAGTAACATTTTTAACCTCATTAGAGGTATTTTTTAATGTGATCTGATTAATTTCACATAAATCCTCTAATGGTACAAAGCATAAAAGCTCACATTTTAAATTATTTTTTTCACTTTCAAAAATGGAATATCCAAGTCCATGTCTGCATTTATAGCTATCTAGCTTTGTCTTTACTGGCAAGAAGCCTGGATTCCAGATGGTCCCACCATCATTAATATAATAATAACGTCCACCATAATCCCTAGGCACATTATTATATCTAAAACGAGTTATTCTTCTTAGCTTAGCGTCCCTATAGAACATGTATCCCCCACATGTATTACTCATTAAGCTAAAGAACCCGTCTTGGCCGTAATAATTGATCCAAGGAAGAGGTGTATTATAATCCGTTATTACATATTCGCACAATTTATCGTCGAAATGTCCATATTTCATAATTATAACCCTCACAATTGCTTACATAAACGTTTACGGAAGCCTTTTTTCTTCATTATATATAGGAAAATGAGGAAAATCAACACTAAAATCATAAAAAAATGATAAAAATTGACAATTTTAAGAAATTTTAAATATTTTTCAAAAAAGTGTTGACAAAGAAAAAACGTTTACATATAATAAAGGTACGAAAACGTTTAAGAAGCCTTGAAAAGAAGTGGGTGATTATTATGGTAAAGATTAAAGATATCGCCGAGCGATGCGGATTATCAATTGCCTCTGTTAGTAAAGCATTGCACGGTGAATCCGATCTGAATCCAGAAACGGCAAAGCGTATCCGTGAGGTTGCAGCGGAAATGGGGTATATTCCAAATGCATCCGCCAGATTGCTTAAAACCAAAAGAAGTTATAACATAGGAGTTCTATTTGTAGATGAAACAAGTTCTGGATTAGAGCACGAATACTTCTCTGCTATTCTTAATTCAATTAAGGATGAGGCAGAAAAGCATGGATATGATATAACATTTATCTCACACCATTTTGGTCATGACCACTTAAGCTTTTACGAGCATGCGAGATATCGTAACATGGATGGTGTAATCATCGCATCTGTTGATTTCAGGGATCCTGAGGTTGTACAGCTTGTGGACAGTGAAATTCCGACAGTTACAATAGATTACGAATTCAACGATGTCGCATCTGTAGTATCCGATAACGTACAAGGTGTTAAGGACATAGTAAACTACCTTGCGGAAATGGGACATAAGAAAATCGCGTTTATTACAGGTGATGATACATCGGTTACGCAAAAGCGTGTTGCAAGTTTCTATAAAACGTGTGCTGAAAATAAGATTGAAGTAAATGATGAATATGTAAAGAAAGGAAGGTATCATATACCGAAGGTAAGTGGCGAAGCGACAAGAGAATTATTAGCGTTAAAGGAAAGACCTACAGTAATTATGTATCCAGACGATTACTCCTTACTTGGAGGAATCACGGAAATCGAAAAGCATGGGCTTAAGATTCCTGAGGATGTAAGTATTGTTGGTTACGATGGAATTAAGCTTTCTCGGTTACTAAGACCTATAATTACAACATATGTTCAGAATTCTACTGAAATAGGTATTCAGGCAACGAAAAAACTTATTGGTTTAATTGAAAATCCAAAGATCACTATTGCGGATAGAACTTTGGTAAGTGGGAGACTTCAAACAGGTGAAACTGTGAGAAGATTGAAGTAGTTATTCAAAAATATAATGGGTGTTGACCATTTAAAAACGACAAAAAATAAAAAGGGAAAAGTAATAGTATTTGCTGAAAGGACAAAAAAGAATTATGAAAAAAAGAATTTTAACTGGTGCAGCAGTAGCTGCTTTAGGGGGACTAGCATTATTTGGTTTAGCATCATGTGGTGAGCAAGGATCTTCTGTTTCCGATGGTGGTAAGGTTTTAAACATTAGAGTATGGAATGACGAGTTCATTTCTAGATTTAGAGATTATTATCCTGAAATTAAGTCTGAGGATAAGAAGAACGAGCAGTTCACATTAAAGGATGGAACTGTAGTTAAATTCCAGATGACTGCAAACCAGGGTGGAGCATATCAGAACGCTTTGGATACTGCATTAAAGGCACAGGATACTGCAAAGGCTGACGATAAGGTAGATATGTTCTTATTCGAAGCTGATTATGCTTTAAAGTATGTAAACTCTAAATATACAGTAGACGTTAAGGATTTAGGTTTAACTGATAACGATACTAAGGATATGTATGATTATACAAAGAAGATTGCATCTGTTGATGGAAAGCTTAAGGGTGTTTCTTGGCAGGCAACTCCAGGTCTATTCGCATATAGAACTGATATTGCAGATGAGGTTTTAGGTACTCATGATCCTGCAGAAGTACAGAAGAAGGTTGCAGACTGGTCTAAGTTTGACTCTGTTGCTGCACAAATGAAGGAAAAGGGCTATGCAATGCTTTCTGGTTATGATGATTCATACCGTGTATTCTCTAATAACATTAAAGCTCCTTTAGTAAATAAGGATAAAAAGATTGTTATCGATGATCAATTAAAGGCTTGGATTAAGCAAACTAAGGAATATACTGATAAGGGCTACAACAACAAGACATCTTTATGGGATACTTCTTGGAATGCTCAGCAGACAATTAATGGTAATACATTTGGATTCTTCTTCTCAACTTGGGGAATTAACTTCACATTAGCAGGCAACGCTGAAATTAAGAATGATGCAGGTGAAAACCTAGTTGGTAAGTATAGAGTATGTGAAGGCCCAGCTTCTTATTACTGGGGTGGTACTTGGATCGCAGCAGCTGCTGGTACAGATAACAAGTCTCAAATTTTAGACATTATGAAGAAGTTAACTTGTGATGCTACAATCGCTGAAAAGATCACAAGAGATACTTTAGATTATACAAACAATAAGACTGCAATGAATAAGCTTGCAAATGACCCTAAGTATGGTTCAGACTTCTTAGGTGGACAGAATCATGTTGCATTATTCGCACAGGCAGCTCCAAAGATTGATATGAGCAATATCTCTGCATATGATCAGACAATCAACGAAAAGCTTCAAGAAGCTATGAAGGATTACTTTGTTGGTACAGTAACTGAAGATAAGGCTTGGGAAAACTTCTATAAGAAGGTTACTGATATTCATAAAGAGTTATCTAAATAATAAGCAATTAAAGCAATTTAAAGGGGCAGGCAAAAGCCTGCCCTAATTTAAAGTAAGGTTGGTGATCATGCATGGAAAGTGCAGTTTTAGAAAGAAAAGAACTATCTACAACCAGAAAAAAGGTTAATTATGCCAAATGGGGTTATTTATTAATTATTCCATTCTTCTTAGTATATGCTGTATTCGCCTTATGGCCTTTACTTCAAACCTTTTTCTATAGTTTTTTTGAATACCGTACAGAGCTACTTGATGTGGTTGGCCCTAATTTCGTAGGTTTCCAAAATTACATACACTTGTTCTCCACTGTTGATTTTTGGCAATATCTAGGAAACACATTACTTTTATGGCTAATTTGTTTTATTCCACAGATTGTAGTATCTTTATTGCTTGCGGTATGGTTTACAGATAGAAGATTAAAAATAAAAGGTCAAAGATTCTTTAAGACCGTAATTTATATGCCAAACTTAATCATGGCAGCAGCATTTGGTTTCTTGTTCATGACGTTATTATCAAGACAAGGACCTATTATGAATATTTTAACGGAATGGGGATGGCTTAGCGAACCATTTGATGTTTCCGCATCGATAGAGTGGAATCGTATCTTTATCGGATTAATTAACTTTATCATGTGGTTTGGTAATACAACCTTATTGTTAATGAGTGGTGTAATGGGAATTGATGAGGATATCTTTGAGGCAGCAACAGTAGATGGTGCTGGCGCATTTAGAACATTCAAGGATATCACAATGCCACTATTAAAGCCTATTTTCATCTATGTATTTATTACTTCATTAATTGGTGGTATCCAGCTATTCGATGTTGCCGTAATGTTCAACAAGGCTGGTGGACCAAATTTAACATCAAGAACATTAGTTATGTACTTGAATGAAGTCTTCACTCGAAGCCAGAATTATGGTGATGCAGGTGCTATTTCCGTAATTATCTTCATTATGACTGCAGCATTAAGCCTTGTTGTATACTTTGTATCCTACAAGGATGCAGTTCCAAAAAAGCATAAGAAGGTGACAGCTAATGGAAAGTAGTATTGAAAATGTAAGAGTATTAGATACAAGAGGCGCCGGAAATGATGCATTATCTACTAAGGCAAAGGCAGCGTTAATTATAAGAAGGATTATTGCCTATACAATATTAATATTATTATCCTTCATTTGTATCTTTACACTATATATATTAATTATTAATTCCACAAGAACTCATGCAGAAATTCAAACTGGATTCAGCTTATTACCAGGTAAAAACTTTGCTGAAAACTGGAAATCTATGCTAGATGCTCCAATTCCAGTAGTTAACGGTATGATTAACTCCTTCCTAATTTCGTTCATTTCTGCAGTGCTTTCGGTATACTTTAGTGCTTTAACTGCATATGGTATTCATATGTATAACTTTAAGCTAAAGAGAGTGGCATTCTTATTCATCATATTAGTTATGATGGTTCCATCTCAGGTTGGAGCAATTGGTTTAGTTAAGATGTGTAATGACTGGGGATTAATCTCTCCAAGTAGCGGAATTTTAACCTATATTCCATTAATCATTCCAGCCATCGCATCTCCAATTGTATTCTTCTATATTAAGCAGTACTTAGAAGCAATTCTACCAAAGGAGATGGTTGAGGCTGCAAGAGTGGATGGTGCCAATGAGCTTAGAATCTTCCATGGTATGGTTTTACCAATCCTAAAGCCAGCCTTGGCAATTCAATTCATTTTCTCCTTCGTATCTAGCTGGAATAATTACTTTATTCCACAGCTATTACTTGCGAACGCACCAAACAATTTAAAGACAATTCCACTAGCACTTGCAATCTTAAATGACCCATCGAATACATCTGCCTTCGATTTAGGTAGAGTATATATGGTTATGCTATTAGCCGTTGTGCCATTATTAATTGTATATTTAGTATTCTCAAAGTTCATTTTGAAGAATTTAACAAGCGGTGCTGTTAAGGGCTAAGAATTAAAAGGCAATGGTTTTCATTGCCTTTTTTGGAGGTTTAATATATGTTTAATAAGGATTTTATATTTGGATGTGCAACAGCCTCCTATCAAATTGAAGGATCTATAGATAAGGATGGTAGAACTCCATCCATTTGGGATGAGTTTTGTAAAATAGAGGGTAAAATTTTAGATAAAAGTGATGGTAGTATCGTATGTGATTCTTATATAAAATATAAGGATGATGTAAGGCTTTTAAAGGAATTAGGAGTTTCTGCCTATAGATTTTCAATTTCGTGGAGTAGGGTTATAACCAAAGATAATAAACCAAATGAAAAAGGTATAGCTTATTACCAAAATTTATGCAAGGAATTATTAAAAAATAATATCACTCCATATGTTACTATATATCATTGGGATATGCCTAGCTGGCTTATGGATTTAGGTGGATTTTCGAATGATAAAATTATTGAATATTTTAGCTATTATACGGATGTAATTACGAAGGCTTTATCGGGCTTAGTTAAGAATTTTATTACAATAAATGAGCCCCAGTGTATTCTATTTATGGGCCATGATGCATGTCTATTCGCGCCAGGCATTAAATATGATGATAAAACAATGCTCAAGGCGATTCATAATTTATTATTATGTCATGGACATGCTGTAAGAATTATAAGAAGAAATATTTTAAATTCTACGGTTGGCTTTGCCCCATGCTCAAGGCCCGAAATTCCATCTTGTAATAATAAGGAATTATATGATTTATGTAAGGAAAAATATTTTAGCTTAAACCGATATAAGGAATATGCAAATAGTGTAGCTATATATTCTGATCCAATATTTTTAGGGGATTATCCAAAGGAATATTATTTAGAATTTAAGGATGTATTACCTAATATTACAAAAGAGGATTTAGAAATTATATCTACTCCAATTGATTATATATATCAAAATATATATACAGGAAATTATTATACCTTAGAGAATCATAACCTAAAACAAGAGGAATTTGGCTTTGGCTATCCAGAGGGGAATATCGATTGGCTACAGGTAGTGCCAGAGGCATTATATTATGGACCCAAGTTTCTATATGAAAGATATAAAAAGCCAATCATCATTAGTGAAAATGGCTTTTGTAATGTAGATTTTATTTCCTTAGATGGTCATGTTCATGACCCACAAAGAATCGATTATATGAAAAGATATATAAAAGAGCTTGAGAATGTATCTAAGGAAATACCAATAAAGGGATATTTTTATTGGAGCTTATTTGATAATTTTGAATGGAATAGTGGCCTTAAAAAAAGATTTGGTTTAGTTTATTTAGATTATAAAACAGGTAAAAGACTTCCAAAGGATTCTTATTATTTTTATAGGGACTTAATAAAAAAGGGTGGAGTTGATTCATGAAATTTATCGAACTTAGAAATAAATATAATACAGAGGTAGTATTATCTACCGTAGGAGCTTCTATATATGATATTAAAACCTTAGATTATGAGAATAGATTTGAATCTATTATTTATACTACTAAGGACAAATATGAATTTAATACAGAAAGAAGCCAGCTTGGAAAGACCATTGGTAGAACTGCAGGTAGAATCAGTGACTCTAAATTTAAGCTAAATGGAAAGCTATATAAGATACCATCCTATGATAAAAATGGACTTCATGGTGGGCTTGATGGCTTAAGCTATAAGGAATTTTCTTATAAGAGAGTCGATTTAGAGGAATATATAGAGGTAGAATTCTATTATAAATCTAAGGATTTAGAATCAGGCTATCCTGGGAATTTAGATTTAAGGGTAATCTATAGATTATATAATACAGAAAATAAGCTAACCTTAACCTATAAGGGTGTATCCGATAAGGATACCCTACTTAATCTATCCAATCATAGTTATTTTAATTTAAGCGGTAATGCCAAAAGAGATATAATGAATCATATGCTTTATATAAACGCATCGAATATGGAGGAAATTAAGAATTTATTACCTCAGGGTATCGTTCCTTGTAAGAAAATATATTCCTTTAAAAATATGCATAAAATAGGGGATTATATTAACGATAAGGAAATAAAGGATAATACCAATGGATATGATTTTCCATATATCTTTGATGATTTATCAGGATATCAGGTTATATTAAAGGATGATGTATCCAAAAGAGTCTTAAAAATAAAAACAACCTACCCTACGGTAGTTGTTTATACATGTAATTTTGTTGGACATGAGATTATGAATAATCGTCTTCCAATGAAGCCATATTATGCAGTATGTTTAGAATGCATGTATCATCCAAACACAATTAATTCATCCTTTTTAGAGGAAAAAAGAGATATCCTTAAAAAGGGAGAGGAATATAATGAAACCATAGAATATACTTTTGGTTTAGAGGTATAAAATGAAGGAATTAAAGGGTTATATGAAGGGAGTAAATCTCGGTGGGTGGCTATCACAGGGCTCACTAGAATTATCCCACATAGATACATTTATTAAAGAAGAAGACATCAAAAGAATTAAGGAAATGGGCTGTGACCATTTAAGATTACCTGTAGATTTTGAAAATATCTATAAGGAAAAGGAAAGAATCGATAATCCTATTGGATATAAATATATTGATTTATGTATTTCTTGGTGTCAAAAATATGAGTTAAATATCGTTTTAGATTTACATAAGGCACCAGGCTATTCCTTTGATGATTTTGAATATTCTAGTGATTTCTTTCATGATAAGAAGCTTCAGGAATTATTCTTAGATATTTGGGATAGATTATCCAAAAGATATGCGAAATATTCTTATATGATGATGTTTGAAATGCTAAATGAGGTTACAAGCTTTGATGTTTTAGATGCTTGGAATGATCTTGCAGATCGCTGTATCGATGTGATAAGAAGAAATTCAAAGGATGTTAAAATTCTATTTGGTGGGGTAGGCTATTCTAGCGTTAAGGCAGTGAAGTACATACCAAAGCCAAAGGATTCTAATATCGTATTTAATATTCATTGTTATGAGCCTATGGCATTCACTCATCAGGGTGCCTATTGGATGGATAAGATGCCCACTTATTTTAGAATCAAATACCCAATGCCAATAGAAGAATATAAGGCTATTGCCACTGTATGTCCATCCTTAGTCAATGGTACATTAGGCACATTAGATCACGCAATAGAGCTATTAAAAGGCAATTTATTTGAAGAAATCTTTAAAGAGGCTATCCTATATACTGAAAAACAGGATACCTATTTATATTGCGGAGAATATGGAGTTATTGATAGAGCGGATCCAGCTTCTTCCTTAATTTGGTTAAAGGAAATCCATAATATCTTTGAAAAATACCATATTGGTAGAGCGATTTGGAGCTATAAGGAAATGGATTTTGGTATCATTGGAGATCATTATAAGGATATTTATGATGAATTAATTAAAAATCTATAAAAAAAATACCCCTATAGTTGGACTAGAGAAAATCTAGAAAGACTCAAGGGGTATTTTTATTATGGGAATAAATAACTATAATTTAATGCTCCTTTGGGATATTAAGGGTAATTTTAAAACAAGAATTGGTATTTATTTTTATAGAACCATCAAATTGTTCTATCTCTCTTATGATGCTGTTTAATCCATTACCATAGGCAATATTTTCTGGTATGATACCATCATTTGTTATAGAGAAGAAATAATTCTTATTATCATTGGTTATGTTAATTAAAATATTATTTGCTTTACCATGCCTTATCGCATTGGTTGTTGTTTCCTTTATTACCTTATTTAGGAATTTTTGAATTTCAACCTCCTTAGGATATTCCCCTTCAATACTAAGCTTAATTCCAACCTCGGCTAGAATATGGATTAAATCATTGACATCCTCCTCTTTATAAGCCTCCTCAGGATTAATTTTAAACATAGAAATCATATTCTTTAGTTCTACTAAATTATTGGATTCATCATTTAATATAAACATATGCAAAATGGAAAGCTTTTGTGCTAAATCATCATGAAGATGTCCTCTCATAGTAAGAATTTCCTTTTCCCTTTGGATATTGGCAATACTTTTAAGCTTTAGGGTTAATTCCTCATTATTTTTGAATAATTGCTGTCTTTTATTCATCATTTCCATAGTAAGCATTTCTTCTTTTGTGATATCATTGGATGCGATTTGTGTTAACGGCTGATCAAAGCTAAATTTATAAGACTTATCCTCTAAATGAATAATAAAGGAATTTTCACTTATATATCTTCCTTTTGTAAGTGAATAATTGAGAAGAGAAGAAATAATATCGCTACCTAAAGAGAAGGATGAGATATTTAATTTCTTTAATATATCCTTTAAGCTTTGATTGATATAGGTAATTTGTCCAAAGGCATTGAAAAATGCAATTCCTTCACTAATATCATCTAATGCGTATTTAATGCTTAGGGCACCAGGGTTTATTTTAATTCTATCTACATTATCAAAGAATATTATGAAGGATCTATATAGCATATAAGAAAATAAAAAGGAAATGATATATCCATAATAAGGAATAAAGCTAAAGAATGGTAAATTTATCAAAAACCATATGGAATCTAGAATATAAATCATTTTTTTATCTTGGATGAAGCACAGAATTCCTAAAGAAAATGGGATTATTAATACATAATTTAAAACAGTCGATAAAAGTATAGGAATATCTCTTATTATTGGCGTTCTCGTTATAGATAAAATGAGTAATGAAAGAAATATAGAAATTAAGTATATGTTATATAGCTTTTTTCTTTTACAAATGATTTGAATGGTTATGGAGGATAATAATGCGCCTATGGATATAATCATAAAGAAGAGAATAAGAAGCCTAATGGTTGGGGCTAAATCCAAAATATTATCCATGATGCACCTCCATAATATATCGAATTCCATCCTCCGTTTTTAACCATTTATAATTTTTTATTTCCTTGATTTCATTTATTCCACTTAATTCTAATATAGCTTGATTGGTATTTGGATTAATAATAATTAATAGAAAGACATTTTTGAAGGAATACTCCTTTACAATATCATTTATAAAATCATTCACTAGTGTTGCAAAATAAATATCAATTTCTTCTTTGAATAAGAGATTGATAGCTACCTGATTAAAATCAACAACCTTAATATCATTTTTGATAACATCTAAAATTAAATTAAATGCTTGATAGCTTAAGGTTTGTCTTTCCTTTGCTTGTAAAACTAAAAGACATTTTTGCTTCATATAAGCCAAGAGTAATGCCGTTTTTTTCATGATTCTTTTACATTCATTATAATTTTCTGCATTAATTCTATCTGGTAGTGAATCACTTAATTTATGGACTTCTTTTAGGTTATCATCAATTAATCTTTTAATCTCTGTAGTAAGAGATATTCTAAAATTAATAGCTTTTTCCATATAATTTACCTTTAGCATATTTCTTAGCAATGTCTCACTTTTTAATAGCTCATCATTTTCTTTTTTTATTTTATCCTGTAAATGAATAATTTCAGAAAGATTTTCCTCAATGATAATTTTATATTCTCCAATGCTCTTTTCCTTAAATAGATAATTCGAATCATTTGTTAAATATTTAATTTCATCATAGCTTTCGCTTCTATATAGTAGGTTTTTCCCTTCATCATAAATGCCTATAGGAAGCATAGATCTTTTAAAATTATATACATACCTTCCACTATTTTGGATAAATCCAAAATACATGGTGAGCTCGAGTAAGGAATATAGAAAGATTGTGTTCATTAATGCAAAATCCTTTAAGAATTGGGTTTTTCTTATGAGACTCAAGCCTATTGTATATAAAATTAAATAAGTAAAATATAAGCTTATAAGTAAGCCTATAGTGAATGCTTGCTTGAGGGTTAACCTTTTAAATACTCCTAGGAATAAGATAAAAAATCCAAAAAGCAATAAAAGGATGGAATAAGCTAAAATGATGTAATTCATTATTCCATAGGAATATTTGATTACAACAATTTTAGGATTATCTATAGGATTTGTTATTTCGTAATTATTATAGACAAAATGATGGAGGCTATTGGTTAATGCGAAGAGAATAAGAATAGTGTATATAGATAATAGAGCTGTGTATAAGACTTTTTTCCTTTTTAGATTTGGATAGTAGTTTTCTATATTAATGATTAAGAATAATAACGGAAGCCCCATCATAGGAATATTAAAGGCATAATCAATATAAATGGAAAGCTGTTCTATATTAGGAAGCCACTTCATAAATCTTAAGGCTATCCATAAAAAGCTAGTTAATACAATAAGAATCATAATCGTTCTAACCTTAGAAAACTGGGTTCTATAAATGATAGATATTCCCCAAAATAAGAAGAAGAACATTAGAATATAGGTAATGAAATAATCGAATTCTCCACCAACTAAATATCCATTCTTAAAAAGCATTCCCAAAAGGAATGCAATAAAGAAGGAGGACAATAGTGTAATTAAAATTAAAAATCTTATCTTTGCTTTCATAATACGACAAGTCCATTAGATATTGCATATATTGCAACACGAGCTAAGGATGGGAATCCTGTTTTTAAAAGAATTTGAGAAATATGGCTTTTTAAGCTAGAATTGGACATAAATAATTCTTTAGCAATTTCTTCTCTTTCTAGTCCGCTAGAATATAATCTAACGATTTTAAGCTCTGTTTCCGTTAAAGTAGATACAATTAAATCCTTTGTTTTTTCATTGTTTGGAAATACGCTATAGCCTGTGCTTGTATTTTTGATTACACTAACAAGCTCCTCCGTAGAGATATTCTTATATACAAAGGAGTTTACTCCTACATTTTTGGCTTTTTCCATGAAGGAGATGTCAGGGAATCCTGTAATTGCAACTATTTTAAGATTAGGATAAGCATCTCTAATTTCTTTAATATAATTTAAGGCATTGTTCTTTTCTTCTGTGATAATATCTGTTAGAACTAAATCACATTTCACCTCTTTTAAGGTGCGACTTATATCCTTAGCGTTTTTGATTGAGGCAACAACCTCAAAGCTTTTCTCTTTGCTTAAGGCCAAAATTAAGCCATCGAGCAAAATGGCTTGATCCTCACATATTAAAATTTTCATAAGCATCACCCCTTTATATCATTATAAAAGCATTATACTTTTTATTCAAGAAGTTGAAATCTTTCGGGCATTATTTAGACTTTTGGCTAAAAAAAATAGACTTTTGGCTCATTCGTAAATGCTTATTTATATAAAAAAATATCTTAATGAATAAAAACTATACCATAAAAATGGATGCCATATAATTATATTTTTTAATATAATTTAAGCAAGGTGAACGATATGCTGAATAAAAGAAAAAAAGAAGGCGGAATTGTTACAAGGTATAAGGAAGCAAGACCCGAGATTCTATCTAAGGATATTTTACTTTTTGAATGTGGATTTTTATTAAGAGATTATAAAAATCCAAATAGAGTGGGAATGTATGATGGATATTATAGATTCCGTATGGATTTTAAGGATGGTAAAACATATCTTTCTATCTTAAATACAATGAATCGATATCTTAAATGCTTGGATATAAGAATAGAAATGACAAATGAGCTATATCAGCTTTTATCTCTTTTAGTTGAAAAGTATAATTTGAAGGAAATGAATGGATATACGCATTATGTATCTGGAATTTTAGCAGGATTAGGCTCTTATTTATCTATAACATATAAGACGGGTGAGGCTTTATATGCTTCAAGTAATCAAGAAAACATATTCCCTTTGGGGTTTATAAACGAAATGTTAATTTTAATAGAGAAGGAGGAAAGCAATGGAATTTAGTGGTAGATGGATCATTGATAAGGTTGTTTCCTTTGATGATTCGAATAGGGTGAAATATATAACTAGGAAAGAGATTGAAGAAAGTGATGACGAGGATTTAAAGGCATATCTTTCGTTTATTGTCGATATAAAGGAGGATAATGCCTATGTTTTAGTTGATTCAAAGGAGGCATTAGAGGAAGCAAAAGAGGAAGGGTATACGATATATCTAAATCGATATATATTATTGGAAAGCTATCCAATAATAAAACGAGAGGATGGGTATTATTACCAAAATGGCTTAGAGGATGACAAACCGAATTATATTAAGCTTATCCTTAATGAGGATAATTCCTTAGATATGGGGCAATTAGTATTGGTGAGGATGTAGGGTTATGGAGGATATAGAAATTGATGGTGGCTTAAGTATAGATATAAAGCCTAAGAATGGATGTATTGAATCTAAAAATATTATAGAATGCGAAATTGAATTTATGTTTGATTATGATTCTTTAGATATGGGACATTATGTATTAAAAAGTAAGCTTTACAAAGACAATATTAAAGGAATATATGAAATCAATGGGGAACAAAACGAATTTGAAGCAAGCATTAGATTCTATAAGGAAATACAAAAAATAATTGATAAGAATCATTTAATAACTCTTAATGGTATGGTAAAGAATAGATGTGGCCTGCCTGAATTTTCGGGTTCTTATATGAGTGTATTATATAAAAGCAATGAATGCTTATATTTTAAGGATAACGAGGATAATCATTTGGGCTTTGAAATATGTAGGGAATTTATAAACTTATTTAAAAAATATTGTAAATAGAAAGGATGGAGGAATATGAGTATTTTTGATAAGCTAAATAATAAGGGAAAGGGTAACGATTCTTTAAGGGAAACCTTTAAATTTGAGCAATTGCCTGAATCCTTGAATGAATTTAAAGGATTAAAGGAAGCCTCCTTAGATAATCCATTTAAAACGGCAGCCTTGACGGTTGTTGCATTATGTGTTTATGCAGTAGATAGAGAAATTGGTAAGGATATGTTGAATTTCTTAAGAGGACCACGTCCTTTATCTCCTATGGAATTATCCTTTTTAAATGATCGATTCATGGACCAGAAGCAGTATGTGCCATTTTCCTTTTTTGATGGGGCTACACCAGAAAATGATTACACTCCATCAAAGCCATATACAATCACAATTCAAGCGAATCAATATTCGGATGATGCGAAAGGCTATAAGAGATTGTTGGTAAAGAGTGGTGGAGCGGATAGCTTAAGAATTATCACATTAAGAGAAACCTCTGATGGTAAATGGCTTTTGTGGGAACAAGCAATTATGGCTGATATTAGAAAGCCAAAAAGCCAAGATCCTTGGGCATAAGAAAATGGTGATTCCAATCGCGTATAGATATCTATACGCTTTTCTTTAGAAAAAAAATATTATTGTTTGTTGCAATGTCCGAAATATAGGATATATTAAGTATGGATGGTGATTTTATGGAAGATCTTAATATAGCCTTTATAGGAATAAATTATAGGATAGGTGGTAATTATCCTACCCATTATGGTATTTGTTATCATTTTTATAATGTTCAAGAGGATAAGGATATAGATTCTATAGCCTTAGGATATGATATGTATTTTTTAATGGATAATACAGAAGATAATGCTTTAGGTAAAAGAGTACTTTTAAAGCTCAAGAATGAAGAATTTGTATTATCGAATATAGAATCTATATATTCGAAATATATAGAAATTCCTAAGAAATATTCTATGGAATATGAAGGATTATCCTTAGATGATGATTATGTATCTAAGGTACTTGTGCATTTTATATATCCTATGGTTATGCCAGGTCTTATTTGTATGGATTATATAGATATTAGAAATCTATTTTTAAATAAAACCAAAATAATATTCCATAAATATGATCAAGAAATAGATTTAGATTCTATAAATAAGGATTCATCCTTATATATTGTAATATCGGATACCAAATATGAAATAACCTTAAATGATGTTTCCTCTATTATTTCTAAAATAAAGGAAAGAGGAAATGAAAATGTCGTTTATTCTACCATGAGTGGTGTAGATATTACAAAAAAATATATTATTTATGTTTTTGAAGGGGTATAGGTAAAACTATACTCTTTTTTTGAATTTTATGCGAAATATAGAATAAATGGAGTTTTCTTTTTGAATTATATTTCATAAATGGTAGATTGTGATATAATAATTACTGTTGTGAGGATAGTATATGAAGCGTGGTAAGGTAATTATTGTTGGGGCAGGAATGGTTGGTACATCCATTGCCTACTCTATATTAAATCAAAGCATTTGTGAAGAAATTGTCATTATCGATATTAATGAAACAAAGGCCTATGGAGAGGCTTTAGATATGATGCATGCGATGGAATTCATGAATCATAAAACGATAGTGAGAAGTGGAGATTATAATGATGCAAAGGATTCAGATGTTGTAATTATTACAGCATCCGTACCAATGGATTCTAAATTAAATAGCCGAATGGAATTATTAAATAAGAATAAGGGAATTATGAAATCTATTGTAGATTCCTTAATGTCCAATGGGTTTTCAGGAATTATGCTTATTGTTTCTAACCCTGTAGATATTATGACCTATTATGCATGGAAGCTATCAGGGCTTCCAAAGGAGAAGGTTATTGGTAGTGGTACAACATTAGATTCTGCAAGATTGCATTATTATATTGCCAAAACCGTAGATGTATCTCCATCGAGTGTAGATGCTTATGTTATTGGTGAGCATGGGGATAGTGAAATGGTAGCCTGGTCTACTGCAACGATTGGTGGAAAGGATATATTTAATGTAGTTAAGGATAATGAAGCAAGAATTGGTAAGAATCCTTATTTAGCTTTTGAAGAAGAGGTTAAGAAGGCAGGCTGGGAGGTCTTTAGTAGAAAGGGGAACACCTCCTATGGTATTGCCGCAAGTGTTACAGGTATTTTAAAGGCAATTTTATTTGACGAAAGTAAGGTTTATCCTGTATCTGTATATTTAGATGGGGAATATGGCGTTAAGGATTGCTATATAAGTGTTCCTACGATTATTAATCGCTTTGGTGCTAAGGAAATTGTTGAATTAAGGCTTACTAAGGATGAACAGGAAAAGTTTATAAAATCCTCAGAGATATTAAAGAGTAAATGTATGGAATTTATTGAAGAACTGTAAAGATTAACTTTTTTACAGTTTTTTTTATAATCGTGAAAATTTTTTTAAGATTTCGCCTATTTATTTAATGAAAGGCGAAAAAGCTAATCAAAAAATAAATAGAAAGAGGATTAAAAAATGACAGAAAGATTAGAAGCCATCGGTCTAACCGATTATTATTTCAAGGAGTTAATTAAAAGAAAGAAGAATTATTTAACTCTATTACTAAATGGTATTTGTAACTTAGATTTAAAGGAATCCGATATTACATTAACGGATACAGAAGAAAGAGATTTATGTACCTTAAAAACAGTGAATTATGATATTAAGGTTGTAAGCATGGATTTGACGATTGATTTGGAAGCTCAAATTGGTATTAATTCAAAGGAAAAGAATGAATA
>JAFPIE010000162.1 GCA_017388605.1 Acholeplasmatales bacterium
CAATAACATATGAATCTATTAATCAAATTATTAAAAAAAAATTCAAATCATATCCATTATTAAATGATAGTCATAATTTAATATACATAAAGAAAAGGTGTTCAGGATTCGAATTAGAGTTATCTCCTAATGATATATTGAGTGATCCTGAATGTATGATGGATGATACTGTAGATAGGTGTCCTAATAAAGAAGCTTTTTTAACAAATTTAAGTTATACTTCTATCCCAATTGCTAAAAGAATAATAAAATTAATTATAAATAACTATGGCAATATGTGGATTCAAAGTGATGAAGCTGATGATTGGTTTGGAACTGCACAAGAATTTTTAGATAATTATAACGGAATTTAAAAGGTATCATGTATGATACTTTTTTTTCTGATTAAAATCAATTTTGCCAATGCCGTTGGCAAATTTGATAAGTCCTTATATGTTTCATAATTTTTTCATTCTAGCAAGGTTTCTAGGAGATAATCCTATAAATTAAGTTTATTTTCAAATTTATATTGTTATAATTTGTTATAAATATGATTTTGCTTAAAAAATAAAAGGTATCAATTACGATACCTTATCATTTTCAAGTTGGCGGAGCAAGAGGGATTTGAACCCCCGCTGGCTATGAACCACTCCCGGCTTTCGAAACCGGTCCCTTCAGCCTCTTGGGTATTGCTCCATAATTAAAGCATTCTCTCTATCGAGAATGCTATATTTCTCTTATAATACATGGCAAGCCTGTTTTTTTACTGTCATACATAGCTTTATCTGCCTCGCCAATGGCCTCATGAACTGCCATGCCATGTGGAAGTAAAACACCAGCACTAAAGCCATAACGATTTTTAAGAAGATTATGTGTTAAATACTCCGCTCTTGCTAAATCTAATTTAGCTAAAACATCCTCTGGTAGACCTCTAGTTAAGATAACAAACTCATCTCCACCTAATCTTAATACAACATCATTCTCAAAATGCTTCATTAGAATATCTGCAAATATTTTAAGCTGCTTATCTCCAGCATCATGACCATAGGTATCATTAATTTTCTTGAAATCATTTAAATCAAGATATATAACTACATCTCCAGCCTCTAATGTTTTTTCTTCTATTTCAGATAAGAAGACTCTATTATAGCATCCAGTCAATGTATCATAATGATATTTAGCATTTAAGACATCTAATTTCTTTTCTAAAGAGAAATTTAATATTTCAGTTAAAATTTCCGATGTTTTATTCTTTTGCGTATTTGTAAAATAAATAGATAAATTTTCAACATAGGATTCGTATATATCATGATATCTTGTTTTATCTATTCCTATATTCTCAATCAAATACTTATATAAAACAAGTCTTTCGTTAACATTCATATTATACGTCGTTATATGAGAAATTTCATCAATAAATTCTTCTTTTTCAAAGAAATCTTTAAAGAAATCAAATAATGGAGTAAGTAAAATACCATAGTTTTCTCCAACATTGCCCCATTTTCTTAAAGAAGACAATATTTCTTTAAATTGAATCGCTTTATTATTAATATCAAATTCTATTTGCTTGCTCAATAATACCTCACCATATAAAAGGTGAAGATCATAAAAATTCTTTAGCATACCATAATATGGTAAAGAAATAGAATTCTCCATATATTCTGTTAGCTTTTCTTTTACATTATAATATTTTTTTAATTGACCTGAAGAGGCAAAAATATCAAGCTCGTTAATCCAAATTTGGAATAGATTTTGCGATTTAATTTCATGATTCTTTATATAAATATCTGCCTCATCTATATAGGATACGGCTTGACTATACATTTTATGTCTAAAGAATACCATTATGGCAAAGGAATAGGCACTACTTTTTTCTACACCTTCTTCGCTTAGCATTAAAATATGATTTGCATGCTTCAACACTTCAGCAAGGGAATCCACAAAATAAAAATAATAAATTTCTAATAAATCAAGCTTCCAATGATTAGGAATTGTTGATGCCTTTTCATAAATATTCTTTGTAACCCTATGAACACCCTCTAGTCTTTCGTAATCAATGGAATTCTTAAGAGAATGGATAGAAAAATCATAGAATAAATCAATAAGAGGGGAATCAACTAGAGATAATTCAAAAAAGCGAAGTACATTAAAGAAGTCTTCGTAAGTAATTGCCATATTTTGTTGTAACATAGCCTTTATTTCTTCTTTATCCATCGCTTTTTACCTCTTGTTTTAATTATAAATTAAATTTAATACATTTTCAAGGTTTGAGAAAAGAATGAAATAGAGGGCGTTTATACGCCCTCTAAAGCTTTTATAAATTCTTGAAATATGGTACAGAAATTCTTAAATCTGATGCTTGCTTAACCTCAAGGTTAACCCATGCATCATGCTTTATGGTCAATTCCTTAAATTTCTTTAAATCGATTGTACCCTCACCTAATGCCAAGTGACATTTCTTTCTATCCTTTCCATCATGGAAATGGAATTCCTGGAATTCTAATGGAATCTCTTCTAATACAGATTGTACAATATCATAGCTTAGATGATCATGACCAATATCATAACAGAATTTAAATCCAGCATCATACATAGCCTTATACGTCTTTTTTGTATAGCTTGGAATGTTATCTGTATTTTCAATTACCATGCGAATACCATAGGTGTTACATATTTTTTCTGCGCGATGTAGATTTTCGATTAATCTTTTTATATATTCGTCGAATTCTTTTTCATAAATATAATTCTTTACGCCTGAAATCGTTACAACTGGGCCTGGACATAAATGAACATTCATAGATTCAATATAGCCACTACCAAGCTTGCAATATCTTTCAAGTAAAACTAAATAGGCATCTACTACCTCTGGATAGGAACCCAAATCAGCCTCATCATAGAAATGTAAAGTAGCCTTAATGCCATATTTATCTAATAATGGCTTAACTGTTTTGGCTTCCATTTCCTTTCTGCAGTATCCGAAATTTAAGTTTAATTCAACAAAATCTAAACCAAGTTCCTTTGCAAGCTTAAGATTGTCTTCAATTGTATCATATTCGTAAAGCTGTGGCATTCCTAGTTTTATCATTAGATCACTCTTACTCGGATAACTCCAGTTACACCATCAAAAATCTTAGCATCAACTGGTTGATCCGTATCTAATACAGTATAAGCGTAATCGCCCTTAGACTGGCTTAATAATGTATTGATATTTGCGCCTGTATCTGCAACAACCTTTGTGAAATGGTTGATTACACCAGGAACATTCTTATGTGCAATAGTAACACGGCTTGCACCATTCTTTACGCCTGCATTAACTGCTGGGTAGTTTACAGAATTCTTAATGTTACCATTCTCTAAGAAATCCTTTAATTCTGCAATTGCCATAATAGCACAATTGTCCTCAGCTTCCTCTGTAGATGCACCTAAGTGAGGAAGAATAATTGTATTCTTGAAAGTAACAACCTTTGCATTAGCAAAATCTGTTACATACTTACGAACATTTCCAGCCTCAAGTGCAGCACCTAAAGCATCCTCTTTTACTAATGTATCTCTTGAGAAGTTAAGAATAGCAACATTCTTCTTCATCTCTTGAATAACCTCTGCATTGATCATTCCCTTTGTAGAATCCATTGCAGGAACATGAATAGTTACGAAATCAGCATCACGTACTGCAGCCTTTAAATCGGTTGTATATTTAACCTTAGAATTTAGCTTTAATGCGTTTTGTGTAGATAGATATGGGTCATATCCAACAACCTTCATACCTAAATCAATTGCAGCATTAGCAACTAAAATACCAATCGCACCAAGACCGATTACTGCAATTGTCTTACCAAGGATTTCAGTACCAGCAAAATTCTTCTTTGCCTTTTCTGCAGTCTTACCAATGTTCTCGTCAGAAGCATTAGCCTTAACCCATTCTGCACCACCAATTAAATCACGGCTTGCAAGTAATAATGCAGCTAAAACTAATTCCTTTACTGCGTTTGCGTTAGCACCTGGTGTGTTAAATACAACAACACCAGCCTCAGCATACTTATCAAGAGGAATATTATTAACACCAGCACCAGCTCTAGCAACAGCTAAAATGTTTGCTGGTAAATCCATGTCCTTCATTTCCTGAGAACGAACTAGAATAGAATCTGCAGCCTCAATAGTATCAACAGTACCATCAGCACCCTTAAGAGTATTTAAAGCTACCTTAGAAATATTATTTAAACAATATGCCTTCATCTTATAAATTCTCCTCTTCAAATTTCTTCATGAATTCAACTAATGCTTCAACACCAGCCTTTGGCATAGCGTTGTAGATAGATGCTCTCATACCACCAACAGATCTATGGCCCTTTAGGTTAACTAAGCCAGCCTTTGTAGCCTTTGCAACGAAATCAGCTTCCATTGCAGCCTTCTTTTCTGGGTCAGTAATTACTGCTGGGTTAACAATGAATGGAACATTCATCATAGAACGAGAAGCCTTCTCAACTGTTCCTAAGAATAGCTTAGAATTATCTAAGAAGTCATAAAGAATAGCTGCCTTCTCCTGGTTCTTCTTTTGAATTCCTTCAAGACCACCATTAGCCTTTAACCACTTGAATACCTTACCGCAAATATAAATACCATAGCAGTTTGGAGTATTGAATAAGGAATTATTATCTACCTGAGTCTTATAGTTAAGCATTGTTGGAATATGCTTAGATTCTTCTTCATTTGGAATTAAATCCTCACGAATAATTGCGATTACTACACCTGCAGGTCCTACATTCTTCTGTACACCTGCATAAATCATACCATACTTTGTAACATCTACTGGCTCACTTAAGAAGCAAGAAGATTGGTCTGCAATTAGAGGTAAGCCCTTTGTATTTGGTAAAGTATGGAACTTAGTACCATAAATAGTATTGTTTTCACAAATATATACATAATCCATATCATCTGTGATAGGAAGATCACTACAATCTGGAATATAGGAGAATGTCTTATCCTCAGAAGATGCAAGAGTAACCATTTCTCCTACAAATTTAGCTTCCTTAGAAGCCTTCTTAGCCCACTGACCAGTGATGATATAACCAGCCTTTTTCTTTCTCATGAAGTTCATAGGAATCTTAATGAATTCAAGAGAAGCACCACCCTGAAGGAATAGTACCTTATAATTTGCTGGAATATTTAATAAATCTCTTAAATCAGCTTCGGCCTCATCTATAATAGCCTGGAAAGGTTTTGATCGATGGCTCATTTCCATTACGGACATACCTGTGCCCTTATAATCTAACATTTCTGCTGCTGCTTCTTTTAATACTTCTTCAGGTAGAACAGCTGGACCTGCTGAAAAGTTGTAAACTCTGCTCATTGTTCAAATCTCTCTTTCTTTTTTATTTTTTGTTTTTACTTTTCATGAGATATGGCATTTCTGTAATACCTTGATATAAATAAAAAATCCCTTACTGTGTTTTGCACAACAAGGGACGAATAATCATATCCGCGGTACCACCCTAATTAGGCAACCTCACTCACGATTCTTTAACGGTTATCAGCCGGAATTGATTAGATTCACCAAAGAGGTAGATTCAAAGGTAATTAATGTAAACTTACACCAAACGTTTACTCTCTTGGATTAATTAATCCTTTTATA
>JAFPIE010000163.1 GCA_017388605.1 Acholeplasmatales bacterium
AGCTCGTATGAGAGTTGCCTTAACTGGTTTAACAATGGCTGAGCATTTTAGAGATGAAGCACATCAGGATGTATTATTATTCATCGATAATATCTTCCGTTTCACTCAGGCTGGTTCAGAGGTTTCTGCCTTACTTGGTAGAGTACCTAGTGCCGTAGGTTACCAGCCAACCCTAGCTACAGAAATGGGTAAGCTTCAAGAGCGTATTACCTCAACAAAGAATGGATCTATTACCTCCATTCAGGCAGTATACGTTCCTGCAGATGACTATACTGACCCAGCTCCAGCTACAACATTCACACACCTAGATGCAACAACAAACCTATCTAGAAAGCTTGCTGAGGAAGGTATTTACCCTGCCGTAGATCCACTAGCATCTACATCAAGAGCACTACAACCATCCATTGTTGGACAGGAGCATTATGATGTTGCAAGAAGAGTTCAGCAAATCATTCAAAGATATAATGAATTACTAGATATTATTGCAATCCTAGGTATGGATGAATTATCTGACGAAGATAAAATCGTAGTTGCAAGAGCCAGACGTATTAAGCTATTCTTATCCCAAAATACATTTATTGGTGGACAGTTTACGGGTATTCCAGGTGTATATGTACCAGTATCTGAAACCGTAAGAGGCTTTAAGGAAATCCTAGACGGATTACATGATGACTTACCAGAGGAAGCATTCCGTATGGTAGGTACAATTGATGATGCCATCAAAAAGGCTAAGGAATTAACAAAATAATGAATGTTGTTGTTTCTACACATCAGGGCGTATTATATAACGAAGATGTTGACTATGTCGTTGTACATAGTGATACCGATGGTGAATATGCCTGCTTAAAGGATCATGTCCCTGTCATATCTGTAATGGATACAGGATACATAAAGCTTGTAAAGGATAAGGATGAATTTTATGTAGTAATTCAAAGTGGAATCTTTGAATTCAAGGATAATTTAGCTCAGGTCTTAGTCCAAGAGGCAATGATTGGTAAAACCTATGAATCTGCAAAGAGTCATTTGCTTGCTATAAGACAGGAGCGTCTTGAAAGAAACCGTAAGGAATCTACAGATTTCACAAAGATGGAGCAGGAGCTTCGCGAGAATATAAAAACAACGAAGGCAGGCTCATTATAAAAATATGATATTAGGAATTAATGTATATAATCTAGTATATACCTGTGTATATTTACTTATATTTGTCATTGTTTATTTTGTAATTCTACAAACAAATTTTGAAAAGCTATTTAAGCAAGGACAAATTTGGGCAATAAGAATAGGACAAATTCTAATCTCCTTAGCCTTTGCCTATTTGATTACACAAGGTATTATGGGATTAGTTTCAGCTACACAATTCACAATACAATAAAACTTAAAAGGCATGCGATTTTGCATGCCTTTTGTGCTCTATTCATTTTTTAAAATCTCCACTTGGAATTCGCCAAGATAATTTAATGTATCTGCAGATATTTTATATTTATATAAATCCTCTTTTAGTGAAGCATATTTATCTAAATCACAGCTTCCTGTAAGAATTACATCCTCCATAAATGCTTGATCCTCTATATGAATATACGGAAAAACCTTAAGTAATGTATTATATCCAGGATATGAAACTGTAAGTGTGAATTTTGCTTGCATCTTTGTATCATATAATTTCGCAAGCTTTAAGCATTCAGAAACGGAAGAAGAATAAGCTCGAACAAGTCCGCCTGCCCCAAGTAGGATTCCACCAAAGTATCTCGTGACTATAGCTAATATATTGGTCATATTATTTTTCTTTAATACATCAAGCATGGGAGCACCTGCTGTTTTAGATGGTTCTCCATCATCGGATGATTTTTGTATTTCTTGGTTATCTCCTAATATATATGCATAGCAATTATGTCTTGCATCATAATGCTTCTTTCTTACATAGGCTAATTTTTCTTCGACCTCTTCTAAAGAATCTACCCTAAAGATTCTTGTAATGAAGGTGGATTTTTGAATGACTATTGTATTTTCATAGGTTTCCTTTATTCTCATTTTATCCCCTCCATCATTTACATATATTATATATTTATTTTTATTAAAAATAAAAGAAAAAATGATATAATGTATTTAGGTGTTTACTATGGACTTAATTGAAATCGGAAAAGAAATTTTAAAAAAAATAAATAGCCTAGGGTATACGGCCTATATCGTTGGTGGAGCGGTTAGAGATTATTTATTAAATATTTCAAGCAACGATTGTGATTTGACTACAAATATGCCACTAGATTTAATAAAGAATCACTTTAAGGTTTTAGATAATGGTAGTGATTACGAAAGTGTAACGATTCTATATAAGGAATATTCCTTTGAAATTACTCATTTTAGAAGGGATATGGAATATATGGATCATAGACATCCTAAGGTTATGCTTGTCGATAATTATTTAGAGGATTCCAAAAGAAGAGATTTTACGATTAATGCCTTAGCTATGGATTCTTCTGGCGAAATTTTAGATTTCTATGATGGAATAAAGGATTTAAAGGAAAAACAAATTAAAGCGATTGGAGACCCATTTTTACGCTTTACTGAGGATGCCTTAAGAATCCTAAGGGGATTATATTTTTCATCGAAACTAGAT
Organism: Acholeplasmatales bacterium; assembly: GCA_017388605.1. The sequence goes on from JAFPIE010000163.1 coordinate 2,615, forward strand.
TTTGAAATAGAATCCAATACCTTATTTGCGATGGTAGATAAGAAGGAGCTATTAGCATTACTATCTACAGAAAGATTATATCAATATTTCATTAAAATCTTATATGCAGATACAGATAGAGGAATAAGATATATTAATGAATTAAATCTTTTCCAATATATACCTAAATTTAAAAGATGGTTAAATTTAGTAGATAAGAATATGAAGCAAGAGGATTTAATCTATTATTACTATTTGCATAAGCATGATTATCCTATGTTGCCTACAAAGGAGCAGGCTAAAATTTCAAATATATTAGATACTCTTTTAAAAACAGACGATTCTTATACTTTGTATAAAAATAAAGACTACTATTTTAAATTTAAGGATATACTTAAGCATTTTGGCTGTGATATAATAGGGCGGGATAAAAAGATAGAAGCATTTCCTATACTATCCGATAAGGACTTAAGCTTAAGTAAGGAAGAAATTGCATCATATTTTGATGGCAAGGATAAGGCTTTAGCTATAGAAAATGTTATTCGTGCTATCTTAAATAATGAATTAGAAAATGATAGGGAAGCTATAAAAAAATTTATTTTGAAGTAAGGATGTGTATTTATGTTAAAAGGAATGAAGGCATATATTGATTCATTTGAATTAATTACCGTATTAGTTGAAAAAAGCTTATGTTATCCACTTAAGGTATTTTATTTAATTGATGGAGATATCAAAAGAAAGCTTGAATTTTTAGATTTAGCTGAGGATTGTGGAGAATTCTATAAATTCCGTATGAAATTTGATCCAAGCATTGAGCTACATAAGGAATATATTATTGAGGATGAAAGTGGTAATCGCTGCTTCTTAAGAAGTGGTTCTGTTATAAGAAGCCCTGAATTTGAAAGAAGATTTGCTTATGAGGGACCATTAGGCTTTGAATACCACAAGGAATATACAATATTTAGAGTATGGAGCCCTGTTGCTAAAAAATTAATTGTTGAATTATATAAGGATACCGGTAAGGAAAGACATAATTTCACTTATGTTAATCAAGGATTATGGGAATGCGTAGTCGAAGGAGATTTAGATGGTGTTGGCTATCTTTTATTCGTTAAGGTAAATGAAAGATTACAAGCATTACTTGATCCATACGCAATAGCTTCAGCTGAAAATGAGAAATTTAATTTCGTAATTAATACAGATAAGCTATATAAGATGAAATACCCTAAGCCTGAATTTAGTGGAAGATATACGGATGCGATTATTTATGAAGCATCTATAAGAGATTTTACAAATCAATTAAAGGGTGAAAATTCAGGTACCTTCTTAGGTATGGTGGAAAACCATCCAACAGCGGGTGGTCCTACTGGACTTGATTATATTCAATCCCTAGGTATTACACATCTACAATTACTTCCTACCTATGATTTTGGTGGTGTAGATGATGTTGAGAAGGATTCAAGATATAACTGGGGCTATAATCCAGATCAATATATGGTACCTTGTGGATGGTATTCTAAGCATCCTGAGGATCCATATTCAAGAATTAATGAGCTACTTGAATTAATTGATGAATGCCATAAAAGAGGTATTCGTGTCGTAATGGATGTTGTATTTAACCATGTATATCATTGGAAAAACTTTGGCTTTGAAAAGCTTGTTCCAGGATATCCATATAGAGTAAATTTTGATTCTACGGTAAATAACGCAACTGGCTGTGGTAATACCATCGCAACGGAAAGATTTATGAACACAAGATTCATTACAGATACCTTGAGCTTTTATGCAAAAACATACAATGTTTCCGGCTTTAGATTTGATTTAATGGGTCTATTAGATATCAATTCCTTAAACAGAGCCTATAAGGCATTAAAGAAGATTGATTCAAAGATTATGGTATATGGTGAGGGATGGAATATGGATAATCCACTTCCTGATGAATATAGACCTCATATGTATAATCATAAGAAAACTCCAGGCTATGCCTTCTTTAATGATCGATATAGAGATTATGTAAGAGGATCTCAATGGGATAGATCCTTTGGCTATGCCTTTGGTGTTGGTAAATCCTTATATGATTTAAATAAATTAGTTTTAGGATCTTGCTTAGATTATTATAAATTTGAAGAGCCAACACAAACGATAAATTATGTGGAATGTCATGATAATTACACCTTCTATGATTTTGGATTCTATGCACTTAAGGAATCCGATAGTAAGGTTAAGGATGCAGCAAGAATTGCATTAAGCTTAATTTTATTATCTATAGGTGTACCATTTATTCATGCAGGACAGGAGTTCTTTAGAACGAAGCGTGGTGTTGAAAATGCATATAATGCATCCGATTATATCAACGCCATTGATTATAAAAGAAGAGATGAAAATATTGATACCGTCAACATGGTGCGCGATTTAATTGAAATCCGTAAGAAATATGATTGCTTTAGAATCGCAAAGAAGAGCGAGGTACTTGAGCGTGTTCATACTCTTGAGGGTGCAACAACATTACACACAGCTGGTATTATGTGCGAAAATAAGGATTGCCAATTATATATTTTTGCTAAGAATGATAAGAGTGAATACAAGGTTGATGTAGTATCAAGCGAGATGATATTTGATGGCTTTAGAAAGTGTAGCATCAAGAATGATTCCTACACTCTAAAGGAACCAGGTATTTATGTCATCAGAAAGGATTCTAATGTTATTTGTAGGTAAGGTAGCTGGGATGAATTCTTCAGATGGAAGAATTAATCTATTAGTTACAGATAAAAATAAGGTTCAAATGAACCTAAAGATTAATGATGAAAATGGAATAGTGCTTGGTAAGGTTTATGCCTTTGAATATGATGCAATAGATAAAAAGGAACGTACCTCCTATATTGTAAAAAGCTTTAAGGAGGTATCCGAATTACCACTTACCTTAATGGATGAAACCTTAAGAGATTTCTATAAATCCTCACCTATTTCTTTAGAGGATTCTGAGAATGAAATCAATAGATATATTGCAAGCATTGAAAATGAAAAAATTAGAAAAATCACAGAATTCTTAATTTTTAATTATCATGATAAATTCTATACATATCCAGCTGCATCAAAGATGCATCATGCCTATGTTGGTGGCCTTGCATATCATTCCATTGGAATGCTACATATGGCCGATGGCTTTATTGAGAACTATCCATATCTAAATAAGGATTATATCTATGCAGGTATTATGCTACATGATATTGGTAAGGCTATTGAATTAACTGGCTGTGTCGATACAGCATATTCCCTAGAGGGGCAATTACTTGGTCACTTAGTTATTGGCGCAATGGAAATTGAAAAGGCTGCAGAAAAGCTAGGCTATACGGGAGAAAAAGAGGTATTATACCTAGAGCATATGCTAGTGAGCCACCATGGCTTACCTCAGTTTGGGGCAGCCAAAAAGCCAATGACGGCAGAAGCATTATGCTTATGGCATATTGATACGATTGATTCTAAATTTAGAACCCTAGGTGAGGTATTAGAGGAAACAGAAAGTGAAACCTATACGGATGCCATTGGCGTATTAGATCGCTCTAAGGTTTGGAAAATCTAAATTTTCTTTGGGAGTAGTATGAGAAGCAAGAAAATAAGGAAGATACAAACTACATATTCCATCTATATTGTCATATTTTCACTTTTGACTTTGCTGATGGTTTTTATTGCAATAAAAACCCCAAAAATGGTAACGGATATATTCCATAGCTTTGTAGATGATGCAGGCCCAGGTGTAGGCTTTAATGGTTTTTTGGCAATAGTTTTTGACGTTTTCATTATTTTATTTGTTTTAATTTTAAATGTCGTTGTAATTGAAACCCTAATTGTTTCCATTATAGGATTAGTTAAAATATCTAAGTCAACAAAGAAAGCTGATATGGTTAAGTTTGCAAAATGGGAAGTAAGAAATAAAATTTGCAGAATACCAGGGAATTTGACACTTTCTACAACAGATGAGGATTATTCAATGATTTGTGAATAGTATAGAGGAATGGAGGCTTGGACCTCCTTTTTTCTTGACAAGATTTAAAACGTTGTTATTTTCTAATCATCATAAGGAAGATAGATATGATTTTTATTGACAAAGGTAAAAAAGAATACTATTCTATTCTCGTCATAAAATGACAAAGGGGAGAGAAAAAATGAGAAAAGCATCGAATATTTTATTTATTTTATCTGTAATTGTGAGCCTTGCAGTAAGTATTATTTTGTTAATTGGAGACGATCCAGCGTATAGGGTTTTGGCAATTGTAAATCTTGTTTTTGTTGTCCTTGGCCTTATCCTAAGACCATTACTTCAAGCAAATGATCATCCTGTTGTAGCAGCT
>JAFPIE010000164.1 GCA_017388605.1 Acholeplasmatales bacterium
TATTTTTAATTTCTTTTTATACCCTGCCACATGGTTTATTCATGGTACCTTAGGCAATCTTGGTACACCTAATTTAGTTTTAATAGTGAATTCAGCTATATTCTTTGTTGTAGTGCTTATTACTATGGGAGTATTAGGGTATTTTAAAAGATTAGAAATTGGTATGATCACAAAATATGGAATTGTATTTTTAATCGCATTGCTTGTGGGCTTATTTGCAGAATTTATAGGGCATTTTGGGGATTATTCCTATAGACCAACCCCTGAGCTTATCGGCTTAGATTTCCTACTCGGTAAATTTTTAAGAAATGCAAGTAAGGTTTTATGTGTTACATTAACTTTAAAATCCTTAACCTATTTTAATATACCTAAGTTTAAGAATCATATCATTATAGCTACCGGTATTCTATTATATCTAGTAACAACCATCATTTATCATAATGGCTTTGAATGGCACATTATGCTTATGTATATTATGGAGGCCATAGGTATTGGAGCATTAACTGGATATTTAGTAACAAAAGAAAATGCAGTAATTACACCAATGCTATTCTTTGGATTCTTTGGGTATACAAATATTCCATCCTATTTTGCATTAAATAGTAATACACCCATATCTACGGCAATTATATTATCCATTTTATATTTCTTAATTGCGGTATGCTTCATTTTATTTTTATTCTTTGGAGATAAAATAAAGAAAGAAGAAGATACAAAAGGTAACAATTTTGACAATAACACCGTATAATTTATGTTATCTCATTGACAACGCTTTCATAATGGTGTAAATTGATATTGAAGATAAACTAAATAGGGCAAAATATTCGAAAGGATATGACGCAAAGCTATAGGGCCTGTAAGATGGCAGCCAGTTGCATAAAAATTGACTTTTACCATAAGCTTTCGTATATCCCTACGGAAGCTTTTTGTTTTGAGGAGTGATTCTATGTTAATGGAAGAGTTAATTTTAAAGCACAAATATTTTCAAGCATATCGCATGAAAAACAATCAAATCTTAGATCCCTTGACGAAAACCATCGCTAGAGGCGCAATGGTATCCTATATCAAATATTTGATTAAGCATCAGATTCCTTTTGTTATGGGTGTATTTGATGTAGATAATTTTAAGAATGTAAATGATACCTATGGACATCAAATTGGAGATGAAATCTTAACAGGTCTAACCTATAATATAATGAATTGTTTTGGATCTACTGCTGTAATGGGAAGATATGGTGGAGATGAATTCTTAGTCGTAAGAGAGGGAGAAAAGACTTATGATGAAATCAATGAATTCATTGGGCATATATATTCCCAAGGTGTAAGAAAGCCTATCATGCTTTCTACAGGTAAAACCTTATCGGTTAGTGCAACTACAGGTATATGCACCTTCCCTAGGGATGCAAAAAAGTATGAGGAATTATTTTCTATTTGTGATAAATGCTTATATTTTGGTAAAAATGAAGGTAGAAATTGCTATACGATTTATGTTGAATTCCTTCATTCTAAAATTGATTTAAATAGAACAAAGAAGAAGGGTATTGCAGAAAGAATCAATAAGCTATATGATATTTTAGGCTCTGTCGATAAAAAAATAAAAATCTATAGAGGTATGGAATATATTACGGGTGATATATCCATTTCAGGAATTTCTTATGAAAATAAGAATAAGATTATCTTATCCTATGAAAAAAATGAGGAATATGGTAAACCACCACTCCTACCTAAGGAATTATTAAAGGAGCTTGAAGATAAGGAATTTATAAGATGTGATGACATCGAAAGAATAAAAGAATCTAATCCAGAAATGTATCAATTTTGTTATGAAAATAATCTTTTATCCTTTGTCGTATTTAAGGTTATCGCTGCAGATAAAAATTTAGGCTATATGATGTTTTATGATTCTGATTTTAGAAGAATATGGCAAGAGGATGATTTAGCAGTATTCTTAGTTTTTGTTAAGGCGGCTGGCTTAATTACACATTTTGGAACCATTTAAGAGACCAAAGGTCTCTTTTTTTCTTCAAAAAAACATTGTATTTTTCATTTGAATAGAGTATACTTAACAAGCACATTAAGGAGAATTGAAATGAAAAGCAGGGTATATTATTATGAATCCTACCAGGATGATTTTGGTATTACAGATAATATAAAGAAAACCATTGTTGGGGATAGCTATAAATATAAAGCAAATAAAATTGCAAGCTTTATTTGGTATTATATTATCGCAATGCCTATAGCTTTTCTTTTAATGAAGATCTCCTTTCATTATAAATGGGTAAATAAAAAGGCAGTAAAAAAGGTTAAGGGTGGATTCTTTATCTATGGAAACCACACCAATTTCGTTGGTGATGCCCTAATGCCTAGCTTATTAAGATATAAGAAGAATAATATTATTGTAAAATCAGATACTGTATCGATAAAGGGTATTAAGCATTTAGTTAAGGATTTAGGTGCAATGCCCTTAGGTGAAACCCTAAAGGCAAATAAGAATTTACTTAAGGAAATGAAAACAAGAATTCATAATGGTGAATCTATTACGATTTATCCTGAGGCACATATTTGGCCATATTATACAGGAATAAGACCCTTTACATCCTCAGCTATGAAATATCCTATTTTATATAATGTTCCATCATTCGCTTTAACTACCTGCTACCAAAAAAGAAAATTCTTTAAAAAGCCTAAGGTGGTATTATGCTTAGATGGTCCATTTTACCCAGATATGGATTTACCACCAAAGGAAAGAGAAGAAAAGCTTGCGGATGATATTTATGGAAGCCTTAAGACTAGAGCTACAAAATATTCTACCTATTCTATACATCAATATATTAAGAAGTAAATGGAAAGCGAACGCTTTCTTTTTTCTTCTCTTGACAGATACCCCTAGGGGGTATATACTATTTTTGGAAGGTGATATTATGTCATGCTGTGAAAAAAAGGATATAAAGATTCGAACAGATGAAGAAAAAAAGGAAATTACAACGAGAATTAATCGTATTATTGGCCAATTAAATGGAGTTAAAAATATGGTTATAGAAAATAGATATTGTAATGATGTATTGATTCAGCTATCAGCAATAGATAAATCAATTAAAAGTCTTGCCAATGTCGTTTTAGATTCACATATGCATACATGCTTAATTGAGCATATAGAAAACAAGGATTATGGAATCATTGATGAAATCATTGATTTAGTAAAGAGGTTCCAATAATGAAGAAGAAATTTAATGTTGGTGGAATGACCTGTGCGGCTTGCCAAAGTCATGTAGAAAAGGCGGTAAAGGGCTTAGATGGAATTGAAAATGTGAATGTAAATCTACTTCAAAATACGATGGATGTTACATTTAATGAAGCCCAATGCCCTATTACAAATATAGAGGATGCAGTAAAAAAGGCAGGCTATTCTATAAGCCTACCTAAGGAGGAAAAGAAGAAAATAGAGGATCATTCCTTAAGAGATTTGATTCTATCCATTATCTTTTTAATTATCCTTATGTATTTTTCTATGGGAGTTATGATGTGGAATTTTAAAACTCCTCCTATTTTTGATATGCATGAATCGAAAATGGGCTTTGCATTAATTCAGTTTTTATTAGTTTTACCTATTTTATTTATGAATAGAGGATATTTCATAAGAGGCTATAAAAGATTATTTAAGGGTCCTACAATGGATTCATTAATTGCTGTAGGTGCAACAGCATCTATGGCCTATAGTATTTATGCATTATTCTCGATTGCCTATGATCCAAGTGATTCTAAAATGCTTCATATGAGTCTTTATTTTGAGGCTGCAGGTATGATTTTAGTCTTTGTAAGCTTGGGAAAATATTTAGAGAATTTATCGAAAAGAAAAACGACAAAATCCTTAGAGGCATTATATGCACTTGCACCTAAGAATGCATCTATTCTTATGGATAATACTATAAAATCTATTCCTTTAGAGGAAGTTAAGGTACATGATATTTTAGTTGTGAAAAAAGGAGATTTAGTTCCTGTTGATGGTAAGATCATAAAGGGTGAGGGAAGCATTAATCAAGCGAATATTACAGGAGAATCCATTCCTGTATATAAGAAAGTAGGAGATTATTTATATTCCTCAACCATTTTAGAATCTGGTTATATTGAAATGGAAGCAGAAAAGGTTGGTGTAGATACATCATTTTCTAAGATTATTTCTTTAGTTGAGGAAGCAGCGAATTCTAAAGCACCTATTTCAAAGCTTGCGGATAAGATATCTAGTATCTTTGTACCTGTAATCTTTATTATTTCTATTTTAGTATTTATAGGTAATTTATTATATGTACTCTTTAATCAACCATCCTATGTAACAACAAGTGCCTTTGAGATAGCATTTAATTATGCGATTACGGTAATTGTTATTGCATGTCCTTGTGCCTTAGGTCTTGCAACTCCTGTTGCCATAATGGTATCAACAGGTAAGGGGGCACAAGAGGGCTTAATTATAAAGAATGCGGAAATATTAGAAAGAACAGGTAAGATATCTACAGTTGTATTCGATAAGACAGGTACTATAACTAAGGGTAGACCTGAGGTAACAGATATTACAATAGATGACAATACCTTAGCCATTGTTTATTCTATAGAAGCCCTATCGAATCATCCTCTATCTATTGCAATAGAGGAA
>JAFPIE010000165.1 GCA_017388605.1 Acholeplasmatales bacterium
ACATACATATTCCTTATTTAATATTAAAGTATTTTCTATAATATCATCATCAATAGATAGTGGATAATATGCATATAAATCTACTACTTTAGATACACCTGAGGATTTATGTATCATAAGAAGGCTTATCAACCCCTCATCATAAATATTTAATATAGAGCCATTTAGCTCTGCAGTACCATTTATAACCTCATAGGTCATAACGGATTTTATAGGATCATGAGGAATAAAGCTTGAAGCCTTAAAATAATCATTTAAATTAATCATAGATACAGGGACATAAGGATTTTCTCCCTTTATATAGTCAACAACAAAATCGGTTGTTTCCTCTATACTTGTTAATACCTCAATCTCTAATATCTTTTCAATTCCATTTGAGGTAATTTTAATCTTTCCTACTCCAACGCCTAATCCTTTGACATAGCCTTTATCCGATACACTTAAAAGAGATGGATTTAAGGATTCATAGCTAACATTTTGAATCATAGAATCCTTTGGAGAAGGATTCAATAATTTAATCTTTTTTGTTTCATTTACATATATAGATGAATCCTCTACAGTTGCGTTAAAATCGGTTAATTCTGGTCTTTTAGAAACAATAATATTTCCTGTAAAGATTTCATCTAAATCGATAGCCTTGATCTTTATTTTGGTTGTTCCTTCAGATAATAATTTAATCGATTTTTGTGTATTTATTGTTGCAATTGCTGTATCTAAAATTTCAACAATTTCATAGGATTTATTTGTTGCATCCGATGGGGTCAATTCTAATTTATTAGATATCGATATATTCGAATTTTCATAACCTTTAATATCTGATATATTTATAGATTCTAATGGAATATATTCTATAGGCTTGGTCTTTGTTTTTACATGAATAACCTCATCTAATGAATCAGCCTTAACATGAATATCTATGACACAATCTAAGGATTCTCCTATGACATTAATTTGTTCATTATTTATTTCAATATATGGATTATCTACACATTCATAAATAATATCCTTACTTGTTCGATTCTTAGGTAATACGCTAGCTGAAATGGTATATACCTCGCCTAAATATAGAGTATAAATATCCTCTTCCTTTATAGCACCTTTAATATTTAGGGCTATCGATTCTGCATATATATTTGAAACCTTTACATGGAAGGAATCATAAATTTCATCACTAAAGGTATTATAGGCAAATAAATCTACCTCTCCTTCCTTAATGAATTCTACATTACCAAATTCATCTATAGTAGCAACCTCCAAATTAGAGGATTTATAGATATAGGATTTATATCTTGTATCCTCTGGTAATGTTTCAATATCTAGGGTTAATTTATCCAATGTATTTGCATCCGATATTTTATTTTTAATAATAACCTTAGAGGGTTCAATAACAGCTGCTTGATCTCCACCCATATCATTTACGACATTTACAATCGCATTACCTAAATCATTCGATTGCTTGGCAGATGAATTTTGAGGAGTAATAGATTCTATAATTAAGAATATATTAATTCCAATAAATATAAAAAGGAGGATTAATCTTGCTATTCTAAATGGTTTTGATTTCTTTTTCATAGCCTTAATCCTCCTTATTCTTATTTCGCTCTAGCCTTTAATTTTCGAATTGGAATAGCTTCATTAAATAAATAGCCATCCTTATAGGTCATTAAATCAAATGGTTCAAAGCCAAGTGCCATAGAAACACATTTCTTTAATACATTCGCACCCTTAACCACAATCGTTTGACCTTGATCTGAGGTGGTTTTTGTTAAAACCTCCTCATAAATATCTAATTTAATATTTTGTATTAATTTATCCTTATTCGATAGATTTTCTGTATCAATTAAGGAATGATTAATTCCTCCACCAAATAACGCAAATGGTGTACATACATAATTTGTGGAAGAATCGGTATAATAATATCCTTCTTCCTTGCATCTCCTGTCTAGAATAATCTTAACTGGGAAGAAATCATCAATCGTAAGCTTATTTTCTTGCTCGCTACCTAAAATATCATTAATTGTTTGATTTAAGTAGGTTGTATCAATTAAGCAAGATAAGTTTACCTGACCTATGGTTTTATAATCATAGAATTCAGTTTCTCCTTCTAAATGAAGAATCGATGGGTAATTCGTACCTGATATCTTATTTGGTATTACAATACCCTCACCATCTAGGTTTTGAAGTACACTTTTAACTGGGGAACCATCAAACATATATGGTCCATTAAAGATGGTATCAAGTCCAATAGAGAATAACCCCGATTGATAGAAAATGCAATCTCTGAATGTAATTTCATTTTTATAAATTGGCATATTATTTTCTGTAACTAAGGATGTATCACTTAAGATACCATTTAGTATTCTTGCTAAAACTAAACGATCACTATCCGATAAATTCTTATCCTCTTCATTTACGGTAACATAGCTTGTTTTCAGTAATGCTGCAGAAATACGATTTAAATTCCAATTATCCTTATTTTGATCTATAAAGAATTCATCATAGCTGTAGCTATAATCATGTCCCTTGAAGCTAAATTCAATTTGCTTAGTAGAATCTATACCAACAAATTCATTTGAGCCTATTCTTGCAATAAATTCTCTACCCTTTTCTAGTAGAGTATTTTCAATAATAGTATTCTTGTTTGAATAGCTTCTAAGTACAACTCTACCACTAGTTAAATGAGAATTTAGAACTTTTATATTATCTCCATTTAATTCAACTACTGTACCTGTATAATCATTATTTTCTAAGGTAGAGGAATAATTACAATTCTTAAAATATACATCCCTTAGGGTAATATTATCTCCATTGACATAGAATCCTACATTATCCTGTCCGTAGGCTTTAACAATAGGTAATCCATTTGTACCAATGATAATATATGGAAGTGGACCTCTAAATAGGTCATCCTCACCTAAGGCAACTAAATATTCATCGGTAGATAGAGTCTTGGTTGGGTAGGTTAAATTATGCTCATTAATAATATAACCATTTCCATAGAAATCCTTTTGAATATGAATACCTGCAATAAGCTCCTTAGAAATTTTATCCGAATTCTTTTCATTATATTGATCTATAAAATTCGTATTATATGTAGATAGAAAATGATATACCTCTTTATTAAAGCTATATTTCTTTGTTTTAGGATTATAATTACCAAATAATTCTGTTACCTCATCTATCTTAGATAAATCTGAATTATAGGTGTTATTAAATGCTTCTAAATTGGCTTGTAAGCATACAATCTTACCCGCATCTGATTTATTCGTACAATTTAATAAATCATTATAATTGTAAACATTATATCCATCCTTTATAACTTTAAAATCATATTCTTCCGTTTCAACATAGCTCTCCTCTTGGGATTTATACCTGATATAAGCATCTCCACTAGATAATATAGTAACCTTACCAGTTAGATCATTATATTCAATATTACTACTTGTTTCTACCTGAATATAATTCATTACATCGGAAGGCTTTAC
>JAFPIE010000166.1 GCA_017388605.1 Acholeplasmatales bacterium
AAATCAGAGGTTCAGGCAAACTGGGTTATAGAAAAGCCAGAGTTTTTAGAACTTGATGGAGTAAATATTTCAGGAAATAAGCTAGAAAGAGTATATTCTCCAATGAATGTTACTACATTAGCTCCAAAGCTATCTCATCCACTTGATGTAGAATATCAATATGTATGGAAATTGAAGGATGAAAACAATTCAATCTATCAAGATACCTTAGAGATTAATGAGGTTGCTCAAAGTGGTGCATACACCCTATCCATTTATGCTTTATATAGCGAATATGGTGTGGATTATAAATCTGGTGAAGTTACCTTTGATTTTGATGTAAATATTGAAAGAGCAGAGCCAACACTTACAGCAAGTAATATTGAATGCGTCTATAATAAGGAAGCACATCCAATTACAGATGCAGCAATTGAAATGGGTGAATCCACTCCTATTTCTTATAGATATCAAGGAAATGCTTTAGATGGATCTACCTATGATTCTACCATTGCCCCAGAAAATGCGGGTAATTATAAAGCTATCGTTTCTATTCAGCAAACAGCAAATTTCAAGGCAAAGGCAATTGAGGTTTCTATAGAAATTTCACCAAGAATTGTCAAGGTTGAGCTATATGATGATATGTCCCATACCTATTTAGGTGTTGGAAGTGATGGTATTGATACAAGATATAAGAATAATCAATTAAAATACATCGAAAATGTAGTAGGTGATGAAGGATTAATTTCTGGCGATGATCTTGGGGTTAAGCTAAGTGGATTAGTGGACCAGAGTGGTCGCTACTATGCAGGAAATTATATCATTGATTGTGAATTCAAGAATAAGAATTATGATATAGACTACATTCCTGTTGTATATACAATTTCCAAAAGAGATTTAACTATAACAGAAAAGAATGTATCTACAATTTATGGAGAAGAATTTGATACTTTAGCTCCAGAGCTTTCAAACATTGGAATTCAGGATGATAAGGAGCTATTCGTTGAAATCTTTACAGATGTAGATTTAACGAATGTTGCAGCAGTAGATCCTGATACCTATTTATATGATGCAGGCTTATATTATATAGGATATGCAGATAATGATATATTTAGTGAAAACTATAATATCACCCACAATTCTGCAACATTAGAGATTGCAAAGCGTACGATAGAGGTAACTCCATCTGGTGATGATTTAACCTATAATGGTGAGCTACAAACCTATCATGTAGCCTTCGCAAATAATTTAGAAGAGGATAGCATAGATTCCTTAATCAGCTTAACAAATAATGAATTTATAGATGCTGGCCATTATGAATTTGTTGTTGCAATTAATGAAAATTATAAGAAGAATTATCAGCTTTCAAGCTATGATAATGGCTTTGATATAAAGAAAAGAAATATTAAATTAAATTATACCTCACTAGATAAGATTTATGGTGATTCGATTACCTTAGAATATGAGGTTGATAATACAAAAGATACCTTAATAGAGAAGGATAAGGCTTATATTACCTTAGGCTTAAAGACTAAGGATACAAATATAGCTACCATAAAGGATAGCTACAATTATTATCCAGCAAATGCGTATTATATTTATTTAATTTCTAATGATAGCCTAAATAAAAATTATAATGTAGAAGAAGGAAGCTCCTCCGTTGTAATAGGAAAGAAGGATATTCAATTCAAATTAAATGAAACAAGTCTTGTTTATAATGGTAGTACTCAGGTAATACCTTATACTATCCAAGGAGAGATAGATTCCCAAAAGGGTAAGGTATTAAATATTTCAAATTTAAGCAACAAAAATGTTGGTAATTACACAATTACAGCTACAATTAAGGATGAATTTAAAGCAAATTATAATCTTTTAAATGATTCTATAGATTATACAATTACAAAGGCTCCATTATCTATTTATGTTGTTGGTGGTGAAATTGTATATGGTGAGGAATTTACAAATTCTATTACCTATTCTGGATTTAAGGGTTCAGATAGTGCTATAGATTTAACAGGAACATTAAGCTATAGCTATACATATACACAATATGATGATGCAGGAACCTATACCATTAACGCAAGTGGACTTACAAGCGACAATTATGAAATTGAGTATTTTGGTGCTACATTAAATGTTTTGAAGAAGGAATTAGTTGGTACAATAGATACTTTAGATGTTACCTATGGTGAAGAATTTAATTTACATACATCCTATCAAGGATATGTAAGAGAAGCAGATAAATCCATTGTAATATCTGAGGCATATGTAATTAAAAACAAAAGTGATGAAACAGTAGGTGGAATTCTTCCTGCTGGAGATTATGTTATAAGCTCCACAACGGGAGAGCTTACAAATTATACAATTCATGTAGCTTTAAAGGAAGTACATGTTTTACCAAAGGAGCTTTCTATAGTACTGGATAGTGTAGAAATTGATTTTGGTGATGCTTATGATTTAAATACCTTATTACATATCACAGGTGAAGTAGTAGGGGATCCTATTGAAATAGAGGTTTCTATTTTAGATTATGGTATGGATACAACCGCACTTGAGGTTGGCACCTATACCTTAGTTCTTAATGTTGTACAAAATAATAATTATGTAGTAGAGGATACAATCACTGCTACATTAACCGTACGTTAGATATTTGGAGGGTGAATTATATGAAAATATCTTTAGGAATTGATTTTAATAAAATTAGGACAATTATATCTTTTTATAGTCCAAAAAATTCAAGAATTAAAATGATATATAATGAGCCCTCCTGTGGTATGGTACTTAAAAGAGGAAGCGGACAGGCCTTCTATGGGGATTTGGTTTTAATGCAAGAAGGTGTAGGCTATGCCTACAACTTCTACCCTTCCCTATATATCCCAAAGGAAGAGCTATTATTACCATATTTCCGCTATATATTCTCTAAAATATTTAATGATTTAAACAATGATATTATTGAAGTAGAATATATTGTTTTTACTAGTGGTACATTAGATTACAAAATAAAGGAATCTGTATTCCCTTATTTAAAGAGTACCTTCCGTGAGCTTGAAAATACGAGATTAATCTTTTCTAAAGCGAAGGAAGTATTAAATCTATCCATTATTCATAGCTTAAATCAGGTAGGAAAAATAGAAGAAGAAAATATCTTAGTTTTAAGCTTAAATGATGATAGCTATTGTGCCTCCTTATTTAATTACAATCAGAAAAATATTATTCCTATATCAACAACTCCTATATCTATGTCCTATTCTGTAGATGGATTTAGTAAGTTTGCGTTTGGCTCCTATGGCTTAATTGATTCCATGATCACGCATGCTGTTGATAAGCAGGATATTAACATAAAAGCGAATTTTAAAAAGAATGAAATGACCTTCTCTAAGTTCTCCTTGATTCGAGAGCTTGAGGACAAAATGATTGAAAATCAAGGAAATCTATCCAATATATTCTTGGGTAGAACGAGAATAAATTATATTGTAGGAAAAGAAAAATACCCATTTATTCTATCTCAAGAGGATTATGATTATGCCTTAGAAAATGAGCTATATTCTAAGAATGAATCCTTAAGAAAGTATTTAAAGGGCATTAAAGAATTAACGAAAAATCAAACCTATAAGGTTATTTGTCAGGGCAAGATGACAGTCTATAGAGATGTAATGGCATTAATTCAATCTATCTTTGGTAGCTCAAGAATTATTCCATACCAAAAGATTTCTAGTGAAAAATTAGAAAAAATCGTTGATTTTAGCTATGTATCTAAGGGCTGTGCACTACAAAGTGGCTTTAGATACCAAGGCGTATTACCTAGTGTATCCTATAAGGATTATAGAGGATTAAATGTTCCTATTTTAAATAAGGATGATGATTTTATCCTATCCGAAACAGAAAAGGGCTCTTTCTTCTATAGATTGAATAAGGAATTAGAAATTCCTTTAAAGACCATTCTATCTAAGAATGAGGAGGGCTATTCCATTTATATCAATCATAAGGAATACAACCTATTAGATTATTTATATGATAGAGGAAGCTTAAGAGCTTCCCATTCCTATGATAGAAAGATGGAATCCTTTATTGCAACCCTAAGAATTGGAATTGTAGAAAAGAAGGATCATAATAATTTATTAATTACATTACATAATACAGCAAATAATTATTATTATGAGTTTGAATTGGAGGTGGAATAGTATGTTTTTAAAGGCAATGAATGAAAATGAAATTGAAGATAAGGATTATGTACTATCCATCGTAAAGGAAAACTTTTATAAGCTTATGGAGGATTCTATAGAATTAAATCCAGAGAATAAAATTGGGAATTTAATTATGTCCATTTGCTTAAATCGTTTATTGGTAGAAAAGTTTAAAAAGTTCGCATTCAAAAACAATCAAAAGGAAATAGAAAAATACTTCCCAGATGCATCCCTTTATACGATGATAGATAAAAGAATGAAGAATGCTAGAGATTCTGATTTTTTAACCATAAAAAAGATAACTGGTACAATATCTACAAAATTTGAAAAAAGAGATGTCGTACTAGAGGATCAATTTAGCTTTTCTAGATTGAATTATTTTATCGATCATATCAATGATTGCTTAATCGATGAAATAGATTTAGATCAATATGATTTTTACAAAAGCCAATATTTATATTTGACCTTCCTATATTTTGATTCTATTCATTTTGATAAATTTACAAAGAAGGATATTGATGCCTTAGATACCTATTTAGATAAAATGAGAGAAGGAATTGAGGAATGCTATTTCGATGCATTCTTAGAGAATGCTAAGAATCGATATTATTATTTAAATCCATATGGTGTATTATGCCCAATTAAGGAAATTGATGAGCTAAATGAATTTATTGATGAA
>JAFPIE010000167.1 GCA_017388605.1 Acholeplasmatales bacterium
AAAATACTCTGGATTCATTTCTTTAGTATTGGTAGTAGTAGCATTCATCTTAATGATGGCTACAAATGCAATTGTTGTAAGTATTGGTAACGTACAGACTGTAACTAAGGGTACAGTTGCTATCTTTGGAGAAACCAGAAGTACAAGTACACTTATAGGTGATGTTACTTCTAAGACTAATCCTTCTGTACTAGCATTACTTGCTCGGATTTTCTTAGTTGCAGGCTTAGTTATCGTACTATTAGGTATTGTTCTACCTTTATTAAAGGTTCATGCACTAGAGAAGTTTGCAGGCGTATTAAACTTAGTTGCAGTATTATTATTCGTAGTTGCAGGTGTATTCATGTTCATCGTTGTACCTACAATCTATGCTGCAAATAATCTTGATGTTCCAGGCAATGCTGCAATTGGCGCTGGTTGGGTTATTGGTGGAATCCTTGCAATCGTTGGTGGTGCATTCGCTATTTTACCTGCTGCTGCAGATTTCTTAGGAAAGAAGTAAAAGAAGATCAAAACAGACTTCGGTCTGTTTTTTTCGTTTTATAATATAAAATATTATAATTATAATTCTTTTCTTTTAAAAAAAATAAGGTATAATACAATCGAGGTATTATTTATGATTAAAAAGCTTATTCCAGATTATTATTATAAATCTATATATGATATTCCTTTAGAAGAATTATATGAAAAAGGAATAAGACTTATCCTTACCGATTTGGATAATACTTTGATCTCCTATGGACAAACAGATCCTAGTGAGGAGCTTTTTGAATTTAAAAAGAAGATTTTAGATTTAGGCTTTGAATTTATATTAGTATCGAATTCAAGAAAAAAGAGAGTCGATCATTTTGCAGAGCTTTATCAAATACCTTATGTTAAATTTTCAACTAAGCCTTTAAAAAGAGGTATTTTAAAGGCTATAAAAAAGGTTGCTAAAGGAAAATATGAAAGGAATCAAATCTTACTTTTAGGAGACCAATTAATGACGGATGTCTTAGGCGGTAAAAGATGTAAGATTCAGGTTTGCTTAATAGAGCCTATAGATAAAAGAACAGATATATTATCTACAAGAATAAATAGAGGAATTGAATCCTTCTTCTTAAGAAGAATAAAGAAAAAAAGAAGAGAAGAATATGATTTATACTTAAAGGAATTCGCAGGTGAAAAAGATGATTGAAAGAAAATGTAAGGGCTGTGGTGCAATACTTCAGGATCAAAATCCGGAGGAAAAGGGATTTATTCCAACACTTTCAAAGGAAAGTAGATATTGTAAAAGATGCTTCCGCATGATGCATTATAATGAATTACCTAAAATTGTTGCATCAAATAAGGAATATGAGCATGTCATCGATGATGTCATAAAAAAGAATGGATTAATTGTTTTTGTTGTGGATATCTTTGCCTTTAAGGCAACCTTCAATAAAAAAATGATTGATAAATTAAGAAATAAAAATGTCATTTTAGTTGCGAATAAATATGATGTATTTCCACATTCAACGAATGTAGAAAATATAGTATCCTGGCTTAGCCACGAATGTGAAAAAATCTTCTTTAAGGTTGATGCTATTCATATTGTATCCTCTAAGAAGGGTTACTTCATTGAGGATTTAACAAGAACTATTGATCTTGCGAGAAAGGAAAGAGATGTATATTTTGTTGGATGTGCCAATGTAGGTAAATCCTCCTTAATTAATGCATTATTAAAGAAGAATACCTCCATTACAGATGATGTTGTATCTACATCTGTAATTCCAGGTACTACTCTAAATGAAATTAGAATTCCATTCTTTAGTGATAATAAGGCATTTATCGATACACCAGGATTAATAAATCCATCGGATGTATTAAATGTATTATTGCCTGAATCCTATAAGAAGATTATTCCAAATAATGAAATGAAGCCTCTAACCTATCAAATTACGAATGGTAATTCGATTCTACTTGCAGGGCTTGCAGCCCTAAGCTTTACCTCTCATGAAAAGATTTCTGCAATTGTATATGCATCAAATGATTTATATATTCATAGATGTAAAACAGAAAGAGTAGAGGAATTATTTAAAACACAATTAGGTAAGCTTTTAAATCCACCTTTAGAGGCTGAGGTATCTAAAATGAAATATAAGACACTATTTGCTCATTTAGATGGCAAAAGAAAAAGAGATGTATGGTTCTCTGGCTTTGGCTTTGTATCGATTATTGGAGAATGCGATATCGAGGTTAAGGTATTAGAATCTACGGAGGTTTATTTTACAAATGCAATTATCGGATAAGGCAAAAGCCTTAGTAGAAGAAAAATATAAGGATGGCCATAAAAAGAGATTAGAACATATCTTTGGTGTTGCTGAAATGGCAGAGTTTTTAGCGAAAAGATATAATGTTGATGTTGAAAAGGCTAAAGTGGCTGCCTATACGCATGATTATTCCAAATATGATGATCCAAAGGATGCTTTAGGTATACTTAAAGAGGAGGAAATAAAGGAATGCCAAGAATATCCATTCCTATATCATGCCTATTTATCTGCAGAAGCATATAAAAGGCTAATGGACTTTGATATAGATATTTATAATGCTATTAAATATCATGTCTTTGGTAGACCAAATATGAGTATGCTTGAAGCAATCATAATGATTGCAGATTATACAGAAAAGAATAGAGTCTATCCATCCTGTATTGAGGTTAGAAAAATATTAGTTGATGATAATAATCTTAATTTAGCGATTTATGAATCCTTGGTAAGAACAATTGATTTTGAGCTAAAGGAAGGCCATAAGGCCCATCCTATGCAAATTAAGGTTAAAGAAGAATATAAAAGAAAGGTTTTAGAAGATGAGCTTAGAAGAAGTAATAATTGATTGCCTTGAAAAGGTTAACGCAAAGGATATCTTAGTATATGATACTAAGGAAAGAAGCCCATTTTATGATAAGATGGTATTAGCTTCTGTAGATTCAGCGCGTCAAGCCACATCCGTAATTTCTTACATTGAGGATGAATGTGCAAAAAACAATTTCGATGTAAGAAGTATTGAAGGCAGAGAATCTCCATGGGTTTTAATCGATTGTCATGATGTCATTGTTTCTATATTCACAAAGGAAGAGCGTGAGCATTTCGCAATTGAAAAAATCTATATGGATGTACCAGTAAAAAAAGTGAATTAAAAAAATGCCCCAGCATTTAATTGTCGGGGCATTTTATTCTATACATTTAAAATAGAATTAATGAAAGCCGTTTTCCTCTAGCAAATCTAAAACAGGCATTGCGGCACTTTTTTCTGCACCCCAGGTAAGACCCATTCCACTACTACCACCACTAGCAATAACTATAACAGCTATTTTATCCGTGCTTCTTTCAACAATCGT
>JAFPIE010000168.1 GCA_017388605.1 Acholeplasmatales bacterium
AATATCCTGCGTGTTAAGGCTAGAGGTACATTAGACCGTAAGCTTATCATCTATGCTGAAAAGTTTGATGATGATGCATTAAAGATGATTCTATGTACTAATGGTACAGCAATTCGTATCGTTCGTGACGAAGTAGAAGGCGAATAATAAAAAATATGCTCATGCGAAAGCATGGGCATTTTTTTGCGTAAAAAAAAGACAAGCCGAAGCTTGCCTTAGGGATTTACTTTTGTGCTACACCTGTTTTAATTGCGGCCTCACTTACAGCCTTTGCAACCTCTTTGACAACTCTTTTATCGAATGCACCAGGAACAATATATTCAGGATTTAATTCATCATCCTTAATAATTTTAGAAATTGCATATGCAGCTGCAAGCTTCATTTCCTCGTTAATCTTTTTAGCTCTAACATCTAAAGCGCCTCTAAAGATTCCTGGGAAGGCAAGTACATTATTGATCTGGTTTGGATAATCGCTTCTACCTGAACCAACAATATATGCTCCAGCCTCCTTAGCATCTAAATAAGAGATTTCAGGAGTAGGATTTGCCATTGCAAATACAATTGGCTTATCTGCCATAGACTTTACCATTTCCTTTGTTACAAGGTTTGGTGCGGATACTCCAACAAAGGCATTTGCGCCAACCATAATGGATTTTAATGTGTTATCATGATTTTTAGGTGTATCAAAGATTCCATCATCAATTAATTCCTTTATTAAGAAATCATAGGAATCATATTTATTCTTATCTACAACACCATTAATATTATAGGCATAAATCTTACCAACACCAATTTTCTTAAGCATTCTTGCAACCATCGATCCAGCAGCACCAGTACCGCTTAATACAACAGTCATATCCTTTAGAGGCTTTTTGGTGAATCTTTCAATATTTAAGAATGCAGCAGCTACGATAATAGAAGTACCATGCTGATCATCATGGAATACAGGAATATCCATTTCCTTGATTAATCTTCTTTCAATTTCAACACATCTTGGGGCTGAAATATCCTCTAAATTAATTGCACCTAGGGTTGGCTCTAAATATTTAACCGTTTTAATGATTTCTTCCACATCCTGTGTTTTTAAGCAAATAGGGAAGGAATCTACATTTGCAAGCTCCTTAAGCAATATGGATTTACCCTCCATTACAGGAATTGCTGCATAAGGACCAATATTACCAAGACCTAAAACTGCAGAGCCATCTGTAATAACTGCAACAGTATTTGATTTTGCTGTATAGGTATAGCATAAATTCTTATCCTTTTCAATTTCCTTACAAGGATATGCAACACCAGGTGTATAGGCTAGTGATAAATCCTCTTGATTCTCAATTTTTACCTTTGATTTCATTTCAAGCTTTCCATGATTTTCCTCATGAAGCTTTAATGCTCTTTCCTTTAAATCCATAACTCTACCCCTCAAATATATTATTTCCGTAATAATCAATAGCTAAAATCATTTTAAAGCCCTCTACCTCAAGCCTTTTAATGGATTCTGGCCCTAAATCTAAAAAGGCAATTTCCTTAGCCTTTTTAACGGCCTTAGATAATAACGCACCACATCCACCAGTAGTAATAAAATATAGGATGTGATTCTCTTGATAATATTTTGTACATTCCTTATCTCTTGGTCCCTTACCGATAGTAGCAGTGACATTTAATTCCTTCATCATTGGTGCGAAGGCATCCATTCTAGATGATGTTGTAGGTCCAATAGAACCAATGACATGTCCAGGCTTGGTTGGCGTTGGACCAGCATAATATATAAATGCATCATTAAAATCTACAGGTAATGCTTCCTTATTTTCAAGCATTTTTTTCATTCTCATATGGGCAGCATCTCTTGCTGTATAAATGACACCCTCAAATTCAACAACATCTCCAGCCTTTAATTCCTTAAGCTTTTCCTTATCCATAGGGTATTTGATTATCATAATTCCACCACCTTATGTCTTGATGCATGGCACTGAATGTTTACAGCAACAGGTAAGGATGCAATATGACAAGGATATAGGTTAACCTTAACTGCGAGTGCAGTAGTTTTACCACCAAGCCCCATTGGTCCTACATTAAGCTTATTAATTTCTTCAAATAATTCCTTTTCTAGTGCTTTTGCATCCGAATCACTAGATTCATCATCTATTGGTCTTAAAAGGGATTCTTTGGCCAATAATGCGCATTTTTCAAGGTCGCCGCCAATGCCTACACCAACGATTAATGGTGGACAAGGTCTACCACCTGCCTCTTTGATCGTAGATATTACAAATTTCTTAATTCCATCTATACCATCTGCAGGAACAAGCATTTTTACCTTGCTCATATTTTCGCTTCCAGCACCCTTAGGGCATAGTGTAATTTTAAGCTTATCACCTAAGGTATGCTTAATATGTATGATAGCTGGAGTATTATCCTTTGTATTAACTCTATTTAAAGGAGATTTTACTACACTTTTTCTTAAATATCCTTCTGTATAGCCTAAGGATACTCCATCATTAATGGCCTTATAAATATCACCAGGGATATATACCTCATTACCGATCTCAACAAAAACGATAGTAATACCAGTATCTTGGCACATAGGGATGTTTTCCTTGCTTGCAAGCTCATCATTTTCTATGATTTGCTCTAAAATGGATTTGGCTAAGCCACATTCCTTATTTTTCGCACATTCTATAGCATTTAAAACATCACTCTCTATATAGGTTGCAGCCTCAATGGCAAGGCGCTTAACCTCATTTGTGATTACGCTAGGTTCAATTGTTTTCATAAGAATCCTCCTAGGTAACATTATATAATAATTCTTATGAAATTTAATACGGAAAATGCTTTTATAGTTTGAATTACCTTCAAAAAAAGTTATAATGTAAGAAACGGAGTGATTGATTATGAATGATAAATTTGAAAATTGGTTAAAAGCCAAGAAAATGGGGGCAATCACAGATGATGCACTCCAAGAAGAGGATGTCGTTGGCTTTTTAGATAATATGAAGGGATTATTATTCCCAGGATATGTAGAGCATGTAAATATATTATCCGATTATATCGATGAAAAAATAGATGCAATAAAATATTTCTTGCATAAGCTTTTAAGAGCAGTAGAAAGAATAACGAAGAAGGCATTGCTATGTGAAAACATGATTGATTGCTTCTTTAGCTTTATACCAGAAATTGATTCTTATTTGCAAACGGATTTACAAGCCTTATTCGATGGAGATCCTGCTGCAAAAACAAAATCAGAAATTATCTTAACCTACCCTGGGTTAACAGCAATCTTTACCTATAGAATTGCTCATGTCCTATATAAGCTTGAGGTACCTATTTTACCTAGAGCTTTAACGGAATATGCACATAGTAAAACAGGTATTGATATTCATCCAGGTGCAGAAATTGATTCTTACTTTTTTATAGACCATGGTACAGGTATTGTTATTGGTGAAACATCCATTATAGGAAAGCATGTAAAAATATATCAGGGTGTAACCTTAGGTGCATTATCCTTAAGAGAGGGCCAAAAGCTTTCAGGAACAAAGCGTCATCCAACCGTTAAGGACAATGTAACAATTTATTCAGGTGCTTCCGTACTTGGTGGTGAAACCATTATTGGTGAAAATACAACCCTAGGCTCTAATGTATTTATTACGACAAGCGTTGAGCCAAATATGACTGTAACAATTTTAGGTGAAAAAAAGCACAAGGAGTGATAATATGAAGGTTGAATATTACAAGGAATATAGTAATATTTTGGGAAGAGATATGGAATTTAAGGTTTTTGGCCATGCCGGAAAGCCTTGTATTGCATTTCCTGCAGAGGCGAAGAGATTCTATGATTATGAGGACCATGGCTTAATTGGGGCTATGGAATATTATATCGACCAAGGAAGAATTCAAGTATTTTGTGTGGATTCTTTGGATAATGAATCTTGGAGTGCGAACTGGAAAAACCCAAAAGACCGCATATTAGCACAAGAAGCATATTTTAATTATATTATTAATGAATTTGTACCAAGGGTATATGAAATCAATACCGAAGGTAATGGTGGTGGAGTAGCGGATGGTATTATGACCTTTGGTGTATCCTTAGGTGCATACCATGCATTAAACTTCTTAGTAAGAAGACCAGATATTTTCAATCATGTATTAGCCTTATCAGGAATCTATCATTCCGGATTCTTTATTAAGGATTATGCAGATGAATTAACCTTCTTAAATTCTCCACTAGATTCCTTAAGGGTTATGCATAAGAATCATCCTTATGTGGAGCTATACAAAAGAGCGAGAATTATCATTTGTGTAGGTCAGGGTGCATGGGAGGATATTTGCTTAGAGGAAACAAGAAAGGTAGATCAAGCCTTAAAGAATTTAGGCATACCGGCTTGGGTGGATTACTGGGGATATGATAGACCTCATGATTGGCCTAGCTGGCTTGAGCAGGTACCATATTTCTTGTACCACATTTTAGACTAATAAAATTCGAGGATAAGTCAATTATCCTCTTTTTTATTTTTTAAAATAAATGTTTTTTGAACATTATTTTGAAAACCCTTACACAACTGAAAAAAATTCAATATTTTTATTGCATTATGAAAAATTAAGAATATAATATATCTATCAAAATTATGTTTTGATTTAAAAAGGAGACGAATATTCTCTATAATATTCAAAGAAAATTTTTGGGAAAGGAAATTCGAAAGACACTAGTCTTTCATTCGGTAAACTGCGTTGGCACAACCTATTATCGAATTGCACAACATAGTAAAGTACTATGGAGACAATTGCGTTGTAGATGGCATTAACTTAGACATCTACCCTAATGAGTTTGTTACTCTACTAGGTCCCTCTGGATGTGGTAAAACAACTACACTTAGAATGATTGGAGGATTTGAGTATCCTTCATCAGGTGAAATCATTGTCAATGGAAAAATTATTAATAATCTTCCTGCATATGCAAGACCTATTAATACTGTATTCCAAAGATATGCACTATTTCCTCATTTGAACGTTTTTGATAACGTTGCCTTTGGTATCCGTAACCGTGGAAGAAAATTCATGATTGAATTCTATGGCGGAAAGGAAAAGGTTATTCAGGGCTGTATCGAAGATAAAATTAGAAGAGGTATCCCTGAAGAAAAAGCCAAAAAGGTGTCTTATTTTGACATCAACAAGTATTTGAAAATTTGCGTTAGGGACTCTGTAATGGCTGCCCTTGAGATGGTAAATCTATCTGGCTTCGAAGAGCGTAGCATCGATAAGATTTCCGGTGGACAAATGCAAAGAGTTGCAATCGCAAGAGCTATCGTATTAAAACCTAAAATTTTATTACTAGATGAGCCACTATCTGCACTGGATTTAAAGCTTCGTCAAAACATGCAATACGAGCTTAAGGAAATGCAAAGAAATTTAGGTATTACCTTTATCTTTGTAACTCACGACCAAGAGGAAGCTATGGTAATGAGTGACCGTATTGTCGTTATGAAGGATGGTATCATTCAGCAGCTTGGTACACCAAAGGATATCTACAATGAGCCTGTCAACCGTTATGTTGCAAACTTCATTGGAGAATCTAATATTATTCAGGGTGTATATATTGGACGTAATCGTGTAAAGTTCTTAGGTGCAGAATTCTATGTTGTCGGATATGAATTCGATGATATGGAACCTGTAGATGTAGTTATTCGTCCTGAGGACTGGGATGTTGTTCCTATGTCTAAGGCAAAGGTTAAGGGTGTTGTTACATCTAGTATTTTTAAGGGTGTACACTTTGAGCTTTTAGTTGATATTGAAGGTGTAGAATATGTTGTTCACACCTATGAGGATATTAAAGAGGGAGAGGTTGTTGGCTTAACCATCGACCCATATGAGATTTGTCTTATGAAGCTTGATGGCTCTCCAAAGAAGCTAATTCCTGTTGAAGAAATTGAAAGAAGAAAAGATTTGTCAAAAGAGGTAGACTAAGATGCAGAAGGCTAGTCAAAAGAGGGTCATTCCAGCACATCAGGTTTCTCACCGTCTTGACAGAATGGCAAAGCCTTACCTTTATTGGTTATATTTACTTGCTGTAGTACCAATGATCGTAATGTTTTTCTTGATGTTTGTAGACACAGAAGGAATTAAATTCGATGGAATGGCATTTAGTATATCTAATTTTGCAATTCTTACCGAAGAATCTACACTTATCGCATTCTGGAATTCGATAAGATTCGCAGTTTTAACAACTGTAATTTGTATTTTCTTTGGTTATTTAGTTGCATATAGCTTATATCAATCTAAATTAAAGAATAAATATATGGTTTTATTATTGTTAATATTACCATCATGGACAAATATATTACTTAGAATTAATGCTTTAGCATCTATTTTTAAGCCAAATAATATTTTACAGGATATTTTTAACCTACCTGCAGTAGGTGAGGGTATTATTGGTACAGATTGGGCAGTATTACTTGGTATGGTATTTACCTATTTACCATTTATGATTATGCCAATCTATACATCCTTAGAGAAGATTGATCCATTACTTCATGAGGCAGCCCTAGATTTAGGTATGACGGATTTCAAGAAGTTCTGGAAGGTTACATTCCCACTATCTTCTAAAGGTATTGTATCTGGTTCAATTATGGTACTTTTACCTTGTATGTCCGGATTTGCTATTCCACAAATCCTAGGTAATGGTAATGTTTTACTTATCGGTAATATTATTGAACAAAGCTTCAAGAGTATGAGCTATAATAGAGGCTCAGTTTTAGCTATTGTAATTTTAATTATCATTTTAGGAGCTATCCTAATCATTAACAAGACAGATAAGGAGGGCTCAACATTACTATGATGAATGAAGAAGTAAAAGCATATGATCCTTCCAATTATGCCTATGCTAAGGCATCCGATTATGGATATAAGGATCATAATGCGTTAAAGATGACATGGAAGGTATTAAAATATATCCTTTTAGCATTTTCCATTTTCATGATTTATTTTGCAGTAATCATTATTGCAATTCAGTCCTTCAATTCAACAGATTCTACAACAGAATTTGCATCCTTTACCTTCCAAAATTATGCAAAAATGTTTGGTAAAGGCTCCTTAAATGATTCTATTTTGAATACATTTAAGACATCTATTATTGCAACCTTGGTTGCAACAGTAATTGGTACATTTATCGCAGTAGGTGCATATTACCTACCTCCAAAAATTAAGAATAGATTATTATTGTTAAATAATATTCCATTATTAAATGCGGATATAGTTACCGGTATTTCTTTAATGCTTATATTCTCATTGTTCTTAACGATAAATAAGAAATTATTCGGCTTTTGGACAATTACAATTGCGCATATTTATTTCATATTACCTTATATTTTCTTATCCGTTCATCCAAAGATGAAGGAAATTGACCCTAATATGCTTGATGCATCACTAGATTTAGGTGTTAAGCCATTTAGGTCTGTATTAAAGGTAATTATTCCAGCAATTAAGGGTGGAATCTTCTCTGGTATGGTACTTGCATTTACCATAAGCTTTGAGGATTTCGTCGTTGGCTATTATACAAAGGGTAATGGATATAATACATTATCTATTTGGATTTATGCATCCATTGGTAGAAAGAGCCTATACCCTGGTGTATATGCATTCTCTACAATGGTTACAGCTGTTATGATTTTAGCTGTAGTATTATTCAATGTATATAAGAAATTAAATCTAGATGTAAAGATTAAGAAATTCTTTATAAATCTACGTAAGAAGAGGGAGGCAAAGCTTTATGAAGAAAAGTAAGCTTGTATATGGAAGCCTTCTTGCATCCGCTTTCGCTTTAGGATTAACCTCCTGTAGTGGAAGACAAACCCTATTATTCCTAAACTGGGGAGAATATATTGATGAAGAAATGCTTGATGCATTTGAAGATAAATATAATTGTACCGTAAGTATGGATTTAGGTGATTCTAATGAAATTTTCTACTCTATGGTTAGTGCAGGTACAACGGTATATGATGTTGTATGTCCATCCGATTATATGGTTGAGAAGATGTACATGAAGGGAATGCTTCAGAAAATTGATTTTTCAAAGCTTTCTATGTCTGGCTATAATCCAAATACAGAAGAAGGCAAAAGTGCCCTACGTAAGGGCGTATTATCCATCATAGATGATATGAATACAAATCTTAAGAAAAATGATTCTAATTACGAGGATAATACAATTCAAAATTACTTTGTGCCATACCTATGGGGTACTTGGGGAATTATGTATTCTACAAGGAAAGAGGATTTACCAGAGGAGGGTGAGGTTCCACCTACATACGAAAATACCATCAAGTACGCTGTAACAGAAGGAGAGAATCAATGGGGCTCTTTATTTGATAGAAGCTCTCTTCCAGCAGGTACAAAGGTTGCAATGTATGATTCTTATCAGCATGCATATTATGCTGCAAGCCGTTATTTTGAAAAAACAAAGCCTTTAACAAATACCTATGGTAATCCACTTCCTACTGAGGATTTAGAGCGCATGAGGGATTTAGTTAAAAACATGAAGTTTGATTCATGGGGTACAGATAATATAAAGAAGGATATTGTTGCAGGAAATACGGATGTAGGATTTATGTGGACAGGCGATTTCTTATATTATTATTGTGAAAATGCGGCAGAGGTTGCTATTGAAGCATATATGAATGGCGATGTAACTATGGATAACATGGAAGCTATGATTGCAGAAATATGTGATTCCTCGGATAGAGTATATGAAGCAAATGGGAATAGATATGGCATTGGCTTTGATTTATTTATTCCAGATGACACAGTTGCATTCTGTGATAATTTAGTAATTCCTAAGGATGCATCCAATGTTGATTTGGCACATAAATTCATTGATTTTATGTCTTCTTATGAAACAAGTGCTTATTTAGATGAAGATGGAGAAGAAATTGATCCTGCTACCTTAGATGAGGAGGATATTTTAACTCCAAAGTTCTCGAATACATATTATGTTGCATATGATGCTGTAACTATTGATGTATATGAGGATTTAGAGGGATTACAGGATCCATCTATGTTTAATCAAGAATTAGCAGATACCTTCGAAGAAGAATCAAAAACTATGAATATAGAGGATACAACTCTTTATGGCGTATTATATGATTATGTAACGGGTATTGCATTTACAAAGTATTATGAAAAGGACAATGTAAAGGGCAGCATATTAGCTACATTTGGTCAAAAATATATAGATCAAATTAATACGACATTTAATAATGCTAGAACTTAAAAGGATACTTTAGTATCTTGGGGGCTTTATAAGCCCCTTTTCTTTATATATAAAAAGAAACAAAATATTAAAATGTGTCACAAATAAGGTTTTGAATAAAAAATATTTGATAGACAAAATGCACTTTGTGACTATTATTTTTAAGACTTGTTTTGAAAAATATGTCAAATAGGATATAATATAAAATGAGAATTTGCGGAAGGAGGGAAAGCGATGATCAATTTCCATAAGTATTCATTCTTGGATTGCAAGAAGCTGAAACGATATATTGAGAATGATGATTATTGGATTTGTCAATATAATCCAATATGGTTATTCGTTTGGAGTGATTATTATAAGCCTGAAATCTGCTTCCGCCATGATTTTGTGTTCATTAGGTTTATGATGCCTGATGTTGGTATGTGCTACTACCCTCCTTTAGGCAAGGGAGATTTAAAGCAAGCTATGAAGGATATGGAAGAGGATGCAAAGGAGCGTGGCTTTGATTTTTATTTAGCCCCTGTAGCTGAATCCTTATATCCACATGTTTCAAGGCTTAGTGATAAGCTTTATGAAAATAGAGATTTTGATACCTATATATGCTCCTCAGATGCTCTATCCTTCTTCAAGGAAAAGGAATATAAGGAAAAAAGAAAGCTATGCGAAAAATTTGAAAAGCAGCATAGAGATGCGGTATATAAGCCAATAAAGAAGGATGACTTCGGATTGATTTTGGAATTTATTACCGATTGGAATCAGGAACATTCCGATCAATACAACACTCCCTATTTTTATAAGCAATTAAATATGATCAAAAAATGTATGGATCATTTATATGAGCTAGATTTATTTGGAATAATTTTAATGGATGAAAAGAAGGTCTATGGTGTTGCGATTGCATCCTTGATTGGTAATGTTGCAACATTACATGTAAACCTATCCTTAGATAGTATTCCTGGTGCAGCAGAAGAGCTTATGCAGTGCTTCGCAAGAACTACCTCTTTAAGAGCGAGATATATTTCTTTAGAGATGGATTCAGGTGATTTAGTTGAAAGAAAGAAAAAGTCTTCCTATAAGCCTGTTAAGCTTGAAAAGTACTACGCAACATTTAATCTTTAATTTTGATATAAAAAGATATATAATAAAATAGAAATTGCCCTAGGGCTTAGGAGGATTTATTAATGGAAAATAATACAAGAGAAAATATTCCAGAAAGTATTTGGGCTGATGGAGTACCAGAGAATATAGAGGATAAGGATAGAATTAGTCCAGAGGAGCTTCATGGTATGGCTATTGATTATGTCATGAAGAAGGTTATTTTACCTAAAGGCTTTAAGGTTGAGCAGGGCTTTCCAAGAAAGGATTTCCCAAATATTGTTATGAAAAGAGATGGGGTAATCTATATGGTAGTTGTATTCCCATCTGTATTTCCAAGCTATGCTACTCCAAACGATGATTTCCGTTTGAAGGTCGTAGAAAACGCAAAGAAATTTAATGCAGTTGCATTATATGCACCAGTAGGATATAGATCTATTGATGAGGAGCGTGCAAAGGCACAGCTTACTTTAAAGGGAGATGTATTCCAAACTTATTTCCCAGGATTTCATGTTTTAAATGATCAAGAGCATCAGGATTTCAATGTTAAGCCTGAGGAATTATTCCGTCCATAAGAGAAGCCGTATGGCTTCTTTTCTTTATTCTAAAGAAAAAATATTTTTAAATTTATGGTTGACTATAGACTAATTATTTAATATAATTATTATGTTGTAACATGCACCACTTAGAAAGGGTCAAAAATGGATAGAATCCTACCCTAATAGTGTGTCTTAAATAACGAAGGAGGTAATACGACATGTATGCAATTGTTGAAACTGGTGGAAAGCAAGTAAAGGTTGAAGTTGGCGAAGCTATCTATGTTGAAAAGGTAGAAGTAGCAGAAGGCGAATCTTATACTTTCGATAAGGTTTTATTAGTAGCTGGTGATGAAACAAAGGTTGGTGCTCCATATGTTAAGGGCGCTACAGTTGTTGCAAAGTGCGAGAAGCAGGGAAGAGGCAAGAAGATTACAATCTACAAGTATCGTCCTAAGAAGCATTCTGCATCTAAGAAGGGTCATCGTCAGTCATATACTAAGTTTGTTGTTGAAGCTATCAATGCTTAATTATGACTACTTATTATATTGAACGTAAAACAAATGAAGCATTAATCGAGATTAAAGGACATGCAGGATGTGGCACTAGTGGTCATGATATTGTATGTGCAGCAATCTCTACAGCCTGTTATATGACAGCAAATCTCATTGACAAATTGGATTTACGTTACAACATCTTAGATCTTGTTTGTGAGGATGGCTATTTCAGATTACAGGTAAAAACTGATAATCATGTAGTTTCAGGTATCTTCGATAATTTAGAAGAGCACATTGTAGAATTACATAATCAGTATCCTAAATATTTAAAAATGAAGAAATAGGAGGATTCAAGATATGTTACTTAAGCTTAATATTCAGTTATTTGCATCTAAAAAGGGTGTAGGTTCAACTAAGAACGGCCGTGATTCTGAGGCAAAGCGTTTAGGCGCTAAGGCTTCTGATGGTGAGGTTGTTACAGCTGGTTCAATTTTATACCGTCAAAGAGGTACTAAGTTCTTCCCAGGCGAAAATGTTGGTCGTGGTGGAGACGATACTTTATATGCAAAGGTTGCTGGAACAGTAAAGTTCGAGCGTAAGGGACGCGACAAGAAGCAAATTTCTGTTTACCCAATCGCTGAATAATTAAATTGCAAGAATTTAGCCCAAAGGTACCACGGTCTTTTGGGCTTTATTTTTAATAAAAGGAGGGAATACTCATGTTTATAGATTCCGCTACAATGGAAATCACTGCTGGTAAGGGTGGAGATGGTATTGTTGCATATAGAAGAGAGCTTAAGGTCGAGCGCGGTGGACCTTATGGTGGATCTGGTGGAAAAGGTGGATCCGTTATCTTCGTAGGCGATGAAGGTATGTCCACATTACTTGATTTAAGATACAATAAGGTTGTTAAGGGAAATCCTGGTGAAAAGGGTAAGAATAAGGGTATGTATGGTGCGAATGCAGACAATACCTATATTCGTGTACCTGTAGGTACAACTATATTTGATGATGATTCTGGTAAGGTCATTGGTGATATTACCGAAAACAAGCAAGAGGTTATCGTATGTAAGGGTGGCCGAGGCGGTAGAGGTAATATGGCATTTGCCAATGGTGTTATTAAGTGCCCTGATTTCTGTGAGAAGGGTGAGCCTGGCGAGCATAGATTTATTCGCTGCGAACTAAGAGTTTTAGCGGACTGCGGACTTGTTGGATTCCCTAGCGTTGGTAAATCTACTTTAATTAGTGCAGTTTCCTCTGCAAGACCAAAAATTGCCGCATACCACTTCACAACCTTACAGCCTAATTTAGGTATGGTAAGATTAGATGATGGTAGAGACTTCGTTATGGCAGACCTACCTGGTATTATTGAGGGTGCACACGAGGGTGCAGGCTTAGGCTTACAATTCCTACGTCACATCGAAAGATGTAAGGTTATTGTCCATATCATAGATATGGCCTCTGTAGATGGTAGAGATCCATATAATGATTTTGTAACGATTAATAATGAGCTAAAGGAATATAAAATGAATTTAGCGAATCGTCCAATGATTATTGTTGCAAATAAGATGGATTTACCGGAGGCAAAGGAAAACCTAAAGGAATTTAAGAAGAAGGTTGATTTACCTATCATTGAAATATCTGCATATACAAAAGAGAATTTAAATGAGCTTTTATATAAGATTGCAGACACCCTAGATTCTACAGAAGCTTTCAGCTTATTTGAAGAGGATGAGCTAGATGTTGTAGAATATGGCTTAGAAGAGGAAAAGAAGCCATTTACTATTGAAAAGCAAAGTGATGGTGTATATAACATCACTGGAGATAAAATCAAGAGAGTCATTGAAATGACAGATTTTGATTCTGATACAGCAAGATACCGCTTTGCGCGTCAGCTAAGAGCCTATGGCGTTGATGATGCCTTAAGAAAGCTTGGCGTTAAAAATGGTGATACTGTAAGAATTTATGATATTGAATTTGAATTCATAGAATAAAAAATGGGGACTTGCAAGTCCCCATTTTAATCGTCTAAAACACCGGTTTGTGATAAATATTCTAAATATTCCTCATGTGGTAATATTTCCATATTTTTTACCTTAAATAGATTATTTTCCTTAGCGATATATACTCTATTTTGACAATCGATATCTGGCGTATCTAAATAGACATCAATCATTTTAACATAATTATCAATTAAATATTTTACTCTTGCGTGGCCATCAAGCAATACGTATTCATCATCTAGAATGGTAACAGGTACAACGAGCCTTTCATTTTCTAAATGCTTTTCAATGGCATTATATTTCTCCTCATCAATAAAGAATTTGGATGGCTGTAATATATCTACTGGTAGCTTAAAGGTATATATATCATCAAATGCTAAATAGAAGCTTCTATCGGAATTATAAAAGCGTACAATGTGCTTGTTATATTTTCTAAATGCACCAATGGCATCCTTGATATGTAAGATATTATCATAAATGACTCTTGCTTGATCGTCATGAATTTCAAATTCATAATGATATTTTTTATCGTTATCTACAATGGTAAAGCAATTTCCTAAGGCCTTATTATCGAATGTATAAAAGGAATCCATTCTATCTCTTATTATTTTCACGTTTCATCACCAAAACCATTATAAATATATTTTAAAAATTTCTCAAGTGAATCTAGACTTTACTATCAATGAATATAATTGAAATTATATTCCTAGGGTGCTATAATAAAAGAAATATTTTTTGAAAGGATAGACTTTATGAACGATTTAATGAGAGAAAAAATTTTAAGAAATCTTGAAACAAATAGCCGTATTGACCTTCATGATTTAGCCATTATGATGGGAGTTAGTGAGGCTGAGGTCGCGAATGAAGTCGCCCAAATGGAGGATGAGCATATCATTTGTGGATATACAACCCTAATCAATTGGGATAATACCTCTAAGGAGGTTGTAACTGCCTTAATTGAGGTAAAGGTTACCCCACAAAGAGGAATTGGCTTTGATTCTATCGCAGAAAGAATCGCAAAATTCCCAGAGGTTACAAGTGTTTATTTAATGAGTGGTGGATTTGACTTCGCTGTATTCATTGAGGGTAAATCCATGAAGGAGGTAGCAAGATTTGTCTTTGACAAGCTTTCTACCCTAGATTACATCCTATCTAGTGCTACTCACTTCGTATTAAAGAAGTATAAGGATCATGGTGTAGATCTTTTCGAGGAGAAGAAGGATGAGCGTATGCTGGTGAGTGCATAATGCGAGATTTCTTATCAAAAAAGGTAAAAGATTTAAAGCCAAGCGGAATCCGTAAATTCTTTGACATCGCAAAGGAAATCGAAGGCTGTATTTCCTTAGGTGTTGGTGAGCCGGATTTTGATACACCATGGCATATTAGAGAAGAGGGTATATATTCCTTAGAAAGAGGAAAGACACATTATACTTCCAATTCTGGTTTAAAGGAATTAAGAGTTGAAATTTCAAATTATTTAAAAAGAAAGAATAATTTAGATTATAGCTATTTAGATCAAATCTTAGTTACGGTTGGTGGTTCTGAGGCCATTGACTTAGCCCTTCGTGCAATGATTGAGGATGGCGATGAGGTAATTATTACAACCCCATGCTATGTATCCTACGAGCCTTGTGCGATTATGGCTGGAGCTAAGGTTGTTAAGATTCCTTTAAAGAATGAAAATGAATTCCGCTTAACAAAAGAGGAATTAGAGGCTGCAATAACACCAAAAAGTAAAATCCTTTTAATGAATTTCCCAAATAACCCTACGGGAGCTATTATGGAATATAAGGATTTAGAAGAAATAGCTAAGGTAGTTATTGAGCATGATTTAATTGTAATTTCAGATGAAATCTATTCTGAATTAACCTACTTTGGTACACATAGATCCATTGCAGAGGTTCCTCTAATGCAGGAAAGAACGATTGTAATCAACGGCTTTTCAAAATCCTATGCAATGACAGGCTGGAGATTAGGCTTTGCCTGTGGACCAAAGGAAATTATAAAAGAGATGACAAAGATTCATCAATTTTGTATTATGTGTGCTCCAATAACAAGCCAGCATGCGGCAGTTGAAGCACTAAAAAATGGGGATAATGACGTCCTTGAAATGAAGGAAGCATACGATGAAAGAAGAAGATATCTTCTTTATCGTTTAAAGGAAATGGGCCTTCCATGCTTCACACCTAAGGGTGCATTTTACGTCTTCCCTGATATTCGTAAATTTGGTATGACAAGCGAAGAATTTAGCTTAAAGCTTTTAAAGGAGCAAAAGGTGGTTGTTGTACCTGGATCTGCATTCGGTGAATCAGGAGAGGGATTCATAAGAATTTCTTACGCCTATTCTATCGATGATTTAAAGAAGGCCTTGGCCCGAGTAGAGGAATTTATTCAAACATTAAAGTAAGCATTAAGGACTTGAAATGTTAAATTTTAAGTCCTTTTTGTTGGAAAGGATTTATTATGGAAAAATATGAAATTCATAAATTCTTGGAAGAATATAAGCAAAAGCTTATGGATATGCATCAAGCATTACAAATTGATACAAAGGAACCAAGATTAAAACAATTAAATGAAGAAATCCAAGCCCCTGAATTCTGGGGTGACCCTAAGCATGCCCAAACGGTTATTGGAGAGGCAAATGCCCTAAAGGATACAATATCTAGCTATAATAGTGCAAAAAGCCAATATAATGATATAAGAGAAATGGTCGATTTAGCCTTAGAGGATACGGATGCGATGGCACTCCTTGAGGAATCCATTGAGGATTTAAAATCCTATATGTCTGAGCTTGAAAAGAAAGCTTTATTTAGCGGTAAATATGATTTCAATAATTGTATTTTAGAGCTACACCCAGGCGCTGGTGGTACAGAATCTATGGATTGGGCAGATATGCTTTATAGAATGTATACAAGATTTTGTGCAAGAAAGGGATTTAAAACCTCTGTCATTGACTTTCAAGCAGGAGATGAGGCAGGTATTAAATCGGTTACTCTATCGATTGAAGGTCCATATGCCTATGGTCTATTAAAGGCAGAGCGTGGAGTACACCGCTTAGTTCGTATTTCTCCATTTGATTCAAATGCGAGACGTCATACCTCCTTCTGTAGCTGTGAAATTGCACCACAAATTGAGGAAACATCCGATTTAGTGATTCCTGAGGAGGATTTAAGAATTGATACCTTCTGTTCCTCAGGTCCTGGTGGACAGGGAGTTAATACAACCTATTCTGCAGTAAGAATTACACATAAGCCAACCGGTCTATTTGTGGCATGCCAAAAGGAGCGAAGCCAAATTCGCAATAAGGAAATTGCGATGACTCTATTAAAATCTAAGCTATTAGAATTAGAAATTAAGAAGCAAGAGGAAGAGCTTGCTAAGGAAAAGGGAGAACAAATGGGTATTAACTTTGGTTCACAAATACGTTCCTATGTATTCTGTCCATATACCCTAGTTAAGGATCATCGTACCGACTATGAAATGGGTAACATTACTGCAGTAATGGATGGAGATATTGAAGGCTTTATGCTTGAATATTTAAAGATGAAGGCAGGT
>JAFPIE010000169.1 GCA_017388605.1 Acholeplasmatales bacterium
ATCTATAATCAATGGTTCCTACAAGCTGATTACCAAGCTTATATTGAATATCACTAAAGCCTACTCTTGGCATTTCTGTAATTGTAGGTAGTGTATACTTCATAGATTCACTAACATAAACTGTTTCATCCTTATCCCCACCAAGGTTATAGAAGATATTACAAGATATAACATCCTCTACCTTAGGGCTAAGGACTAAGGATTCTTTTATTTCATCACCAAGCAAGTAAGGGTTACCCTCCACATCATACCAATAAGGAAGAACCTTTTTATCGATTTCGTATCTTTCCTTATAATATTCCATTGTAGCTTGATAATTTTGTGTTAAATTACTTAAATAATGCGTTTCATCCTTAGTATTTTCGAAAAAGCTTGCTTTAAGCTTTTCACCCTTTTTCACAATAACTGTATTAATATAATCATAGCCCTTAGTATCAAAATTGATGAAGCATTCATCACTTTCTACGCTAGGATATATATTATATTTTTTAAAGGATTCATTTTGTCTATATGCATCCACTAAGCTTCGATCTACATCGATATACTTTCCATCAAAGAAATTACCCTCTGCATTTAAAATATTTTCCTTATCTAATAAATGTAATACAGATACACCATATAGGGAATCCTCCATTAAATATGGATTTCCCTCAAGATATACATCATCAATGTCATAGAATGCATAAGCACCTATTCTTTCGATGCTTCTAGAAACATATATCGATTCCACCATGGAATTTGAAAATGCAAAATTACCAATTTCTGTTACCTTTTGGGTATAAAATTCACTAGGAACATTTACTCTTTTCGATAAACCATTATAAACTCCAGTAATTGTTAAAGTATTATTTTCATTTAATTCATACTTTACATTTCTTGAGAAGTCTAAAACGGATATCTCAGCAGGAGAAAAATATCCAATAAGTAAAAATACAGGTACAAGCCCCATCGCAATAGAGCTTAATACAATAGAAATAACATTCTTCTTTGTTGGATTCTTATCCTTTAAATTAAAGCGGAATAGGAATAAAGAGCATGAAATGGATAATACCATATAGGCTAAATATTCATAATTCACTAAATGATATTGATTGCCATAAACAATCGTTAACATTAAGAAGAATCCAATAGGAAGTGCAAATAGAACTCTACCTATACGATATAAGGATTCAAACATTCTATTCTTACCAGATATAATGAAGAATAATAAATAAACGACAAGTGCAAAGCACATTATACCATCGATAACTGTAAAGAAAATTTCATTGCCCTTAACGATATAGGAAATAAAGAAAAACAATAGATTCATTATAACCATGAATGTTAAGCCAATTAAAAGTAATGTTCTTCTTTTTACAATGTTCTTTGAAATCATTACAAAATCATTATTCTGCATCAGAAGCCACCTCCTTTTCACCTAGGGTTAGGCTTTCCTTAAATCTATATTTACCCTTTTTCTTATCGAAAAGGTAAATAGAGATTTTCTTATCTTTACCATTTTGATAGCTTATAACTAATGTATTCTTCGTGCAATATGCCTTAAATTTATCCTTTTGTCCAAAGGATTTATTATAAAATGCCTTAAGTAATACATCCTTATCCTGATTATAATCAAAATCATTTAAGCTATCGCATAATTTACAAGTATCCCTATTCGATAAATAATTCGATAAGGCATATCTTTGACCGCAGGATTTACATACCTTTGTTTGATTTTCCTTTACCTTTAATTCGGTTTCAGGACAAACGAATAAATCCTTCTTCGCAACAGGTACAACCTTATAATCCTTTGCAAGCTCCATATTGTTAAAAATCATCTTTATAATGGATTCCTTATCCTCAGTAAATGGTACATTATCCATATTTAAATCAGAAATATCCCAATTTTTACCAATACAATTCTTGCAATAATTTAAGCCATCATATTTAATTGCATCCGTCTTAACTACGGTTTCCTCACACATATCGCATGTTACTAAGCAATCATCACAATACTGCTTACGCTTATCAAATTTTAGAGTTCTTGTATATTTAAAATATTGCTCGCAAAGACTACATTTTTTAACCTCGTCCTCACGATAATAGAATTTACCATCCTCTAAGTCCTCTTTCCAATTTTCTGGCTTTCTTTTGGTATATGCAAGTAATGCAATAGAATTATCAATAAATTGATTTTCTGTACCCTCACCATACTTCTTTAAATACTTTTGGCTTTTTGGATAGTATTTATCATCATCGCCCTTAACAATAGCTTTATTCTTTTTATTTACCTCAAGGTTTTCACCATTCGTTAAATAGCTTAAGCAATCCAAACAAATAAATTCGTTTGTGGCTGGCTCAAAATTACCTAAATCATTTTGAATTAAGATCTCTCTTGAGCAGCTTTGACACATAGTCTTACCACAGAAGCTACATGTATTTAAGAAGCGATC
The DNA here is from genome assembly GCA_017388605.1 of Acholeplasmatales bacterium. The sequence goes on from JAFPIE010000169.1 coordinate 2,433, forward strand.
CTTACATTCTGAGCAATATCGATTTGGGAATTCACTATTCTTGCAAATCGATGTTTCACATTTATATAAATCAATATCTGCATGCTCCTTACAATAGCTTCTTTCACAATCAACGTTGGAGCATTTTACTATATCGTAGGATGAATAAACCTTACCATTACAGCTTGTGTTAAAGCATCTTTTCGCATGCTGCGAGCATAAATATTTATAATCGACAAAATCAATAGAATCACAAGCCCCTGCCTTGTAATAATACTTTCCACCAACCTTACGGTTAATTGGAGTAGGTGCCTTCTTTTCTGACCAAACGCTATCACATTCACTACATTTTATTGTCATACATTTTTGGCAGCCTAAGAAATTTTGTACATACTAATTGGATGCGACAATTTTATTTTTCTCGTTAATTACCTCACCACAAATTGGACAGGTATTTAGGGAATCATTTAGCTTGTTATTTGAGCTTTTCTTAATTTCATAAACATCACTACCAAATAGATTTCTAAATCTAACGGAAACAAAGCTATAAGGTAATGGGGTTTGTGTAATATATCTAAAGTTCGCAGTCGCATGAATATCAGGATTATCAGAAATGAATAAGGCATTTTGAATATATTTACCTAATTCAGAATCCTTAAACCAAGAAGGACTATTGGAAAAATCAGATACATATGCTTCAATTTGAGATAATACCTGATAAATAATTGGCTCAATATTCGCACTTATTCTTTCCTTATCATCTACAAATTCATGATTCTCAAATTTCTTTTTCAATGAAGCCTTTTCTTTTTGAGTGAATTTTCTTGCGGTTAATACATTAATTTTATTCGCCTTTTCTAAGCTATTAAATTCCTCTGCAATCTTAACCTGAACCTGACCCTTATTATTTCCTTCACTGATTTCATCTAATCTAAAATAAACCTTGAATGGGATGTACTCCGTTTGATTTTCCCTTTCAACCTTAATTTTAAAACCAATAGAATATAGGTTTTGACCTTGAGATTTTGCCTGCTCCGTATGGCTTTCATATGGAGATTTAATATAATCCTCAACGATAATCTCTTCAACCTCTTCATCATTTGCAGGAAGAATCAAGAAATTGTATTTTTCATAAATCTTAGAAATAATCTTTTCTAATAATTCTGATACACCATCCTCGCTTTGAATGATATTGGATTCGATAATAAGCTTCTTTTCCTTAATAGAGCCTAAATTCTTATAAGGATTTACCTCTTCTTCAACCTCTTCGGAGTCATCTCTATTCAATTTATGATAAATATTACAAAAATTAAAAACTAATTCTCGTGATATTTTATAGGTAGTTTTTTCAAAATCAACAACAAGATATTTATAATCATCTGTATCCCTTGGTTCAAAGGAAACAGATAAATCATCTATTTTTTCTTGTGCCGAAAGTAAAAACTCCTCTAAATAATTATTTTCTCTATTCATAATCTACTCCAAATTTAAAAGCCATACATATCTAGATCATCTTTATTTACTACATCAATGGATTCCTTAATATGATCAATCTCTTTTGTATGTCCAGCAATGTTATTTACTCTATCTCTAACATTATTGAATAGGTTAGCAGCACTTTCCTCAAATCGATTGATTTGTTCATTTCTATCCATACTTAAGTTCAAAGATAAATCCCAGAATTCCTTTGCGGCAACATCGAATTCAAGCTTTTCTTCCTTACCATTTCTTTTAGCGTCATAGTATGTAGAAGCCGTTGTATCTCCACTCCAATTGGAGAATAGTTCAAGCTCATATTCAAAGAATCTTAATACATAGCCTTCAACATCCTGTGCATTCGCAAAGAAATAAATATCCATATCATTCCTTTGACCAATTCTATCGATTCTACCAATTCTTTGCTCCATATGTAATGGAGATAATAAAATAGAATAATTGATCATCGTATGATAGCTTTGCAAATTTAAGCCTTCAGCATCTGTTGTATAAGCTATAGAAACAACATTAGAGAATTTAATGTATTCCATATCATATTTACTTAAATTTGATATTCTTGCTACGGAATCATTATCCATATAACGACCTTTAAAATCCCATAAATGAGCATTTTCAACAAGCATTCTTCTTTCAGAATCATCCTTACAGAAAATAATAATCTTTTCATTACAATGCTTAGGGCTATTGATAATTTCACCTAATTTTTGCATCTTTTCAATCTGTAGGAATAAATTATCACTACATAGGATAAGTGCTAATTTATCATAATTCTTGATTTTCTGCATTCCCTTGCTATCTTTTTGCTGATCCTTTAATTTATTGTTTAAATACTTAAAAAAGGCCTCAAAGAAAAGAGAATAATTCTCTTCTGCATTAATGAAGGTTAAATTTAAAATGAAAGCTGAAACAGCACCTTCAATAATCTTTTTCTTTTCGATTTCCAAAGGTAGATTTCCAAGGCTAGAGTATGCATCCATACTCTCATGCCAACGATTAAAATCATTCTTACTTAAAATCCTATCAATGACTTCAATATTTAAGCCATCCTTCTTTAAATCAAACTTTGTTTCTTGTAATTCTTCTTTTGAAATCTCATGCTTTAAATATGCGATAATTGTTAATAGCTTATTAAATCTATCCATATCCAAATTAGGAATATATGCTTCATATTCTTGAACAAAGGATTCTCTTTCTCCCTTTAATTCTGTATCACCATGAGCTCTATCTATAGGTTCACCCTTAATTGGTTTAATCTTATGAGCAACCTTGTCGTCCTTAAAATACTCCCTAACAGGATATCCATTCTCTACATAGTTATTATTGAAATAATAGGAATGAGAATTCTTTTTCTTCCAATGAACTCCATATTTTCTTTTTTCAGGATCATATAGAGTGGTTAATCTCGTATGACGCTCACCAAAGCGTGTAAACCACTCCCACCAACGATTTACACCACGGTTTTTCTCAAGTACTGTAGTCAAATCTAGGGTTTCCTTTGGCCCAATATCTAAATCCTTTTTGAAATCCTCTTCTGTATATTTAGGATCAATAATCTGCATTAGAGATATTAATTCTCTTAAATCATTCTTTATTGGTGTTGCAGTTAATAATAAAATCTTACCCTGCTTTTCAATTCTTTCTTCTCCATTGAATAGAATCTTTTGCTTCATTTGTAAATGATGCAATGCATTAATTTTATTATCTGAGCTAGCTGCATCCTTTGATGTATATCTATGAGATTCATCAACCACAATTAAATCAATATGGAATGGCTTTAAAGGATTCTTTTCATTGTATTCTGAAACAAGAGAAATGAATCTGTCATCTACAAGATAAGAAAATGGAACTAAAGCACCTAAATAATCATAGGATATACCAGAAATGTTTTCTTTTCGATTTCCTTGATAATCCTTTATGATACCCGTCTTTTGATAATCACAAAGAATATCAAATACCTTTTGAACATCATCATCTGAATTGCCCTTAACTAATGCAAGATTTAAGCCGAACTTATCAAACATTTCATCATGCCAATTTCTAAGCAATTCATCATTCGATAATGTAATAATTAAGGTTCTCCATTCATCCCTATATGCAAGCTCTGCAATAAGCATACCAGCCTCAATGGTTTTACCCATTCCTACTTGATCTGCAAGCAATCCGCCCGTAGGAAGCTTTAAAATAGTTTCTACTGTTTGAATTTGATGTGCATAAGCAAAGGACATCATATCAGGGGCTTCATGAGATTCCTCCATCTCTCTTTTTTTCTTTTTATAATATTTTTGATAATTGTAAAAATTGGTATCATTTAATCTTAATCTACCACGTACATTGGTTGCATCAAATCGATCTGCCTTAGATAATAAATCCTGATTTTGGGTAAAGTCTGTAGGCTCTAAATTACCAATTTTTACTACTCCAGCACCTGTCTTTTCAGGTTCTATGGAGAATTTTATTTTTTCGCTCATAGAATCACAACCTAACTTTCAACATATAGGGTATAGCCCTCATTATTTGGCTCTCTCATGACCAAATGTCCATTCCAAATCGCTACAATGGAGCGATTCAAATACACTTCGTTATTTTGATTGTTCAATACGTATGCACCATTTTCATAAGCGACTAAAAAATTATAGCCCTTATGTGGTGAAACATCCTTTTCACGCATATTCCTTCCATTTAAATCAAATTCTAATATCTTTCTTGCTTTAATACCTGAAAAATATACCTTATCTAAGGATACCGCAATATTGGTAAAGGCTTGCATAAAGCCTTTATCATTGGATCTTACCTGATATTTTGGCATAACATAGGAAGATTCCTTCTTATCTCCAAAAGGAGTGACAATTTCTAAGAATAGCTCATCTCTTTTTGAATATCCAAGATAATATAAGCATCCATCAAAGGAAATAATTGGATAATTATACATAAATTCTATTTTTCTATCTGGAGCTAGAATAGAACAATACCCATCAATAGGAGCATATTCCACATCAAATTCCAAAATAGGATCAAAAGAATCTAAATCTACAATATGTAATTCATGATTCTCTTCGATATACCCTGCACAGGTCTGTTCCTTATCAAAATCTTTAATGATAAAGATATTGGAAAGAACTCTTTCTCTCATTCGAAGCTGCTTTGTATTTTTAAATTCCTTTGTATAAAAATCATATCTTATAA
>JAFPIE010000013.1 GCA_017388605.1 Acholeplasmatales bacterium
GCTCACCCAAGGATTCCTTGCTGGTTGCACGAATAACCTTATATAAGGCATTCTTTACAACAGAAATAGATAAGCCTGCAGAAATATTATCGATGGTTGCACCATCCTTTTGTGCCTGCTTAACAGAAGAATTCATGAATACCGTACATCTAGATCCTAAGTCTACAGGCTTTTTAGCCATAAGACCTAATTTTGCAAAATCTGCAATATTATAGCCTAAGGCATTTGCGAAGGTCTGTAGGAAGGATCCACAACCAGAGGAGCAAGCCTCATTTAAGAAGATATTTGAGATGGTGTTATGCTCAATTTTAAAGCATTTAATATCCTGTCCTCCAATATCGATAATAAAATCGACATTAGGCATGAATTTTTTAGCTGCCATATAGTGAGCCATAGTTTCTACTAGGCCACCATCAAGCTTAAATGCATTCTTAGCTAAATCCTCTCCATATCCAGTAGAAGCACTCGCCTTAATATGCATATTTGGATATTTTTCATATAGATTTGTAAATATATCCTTGATTACGGATACAGGGTTACCCTTATTTGGCTGATAGGATTCAAATCTTATATTTCCATCCTCATCGACCAAAACAAATTTTAAAGTAGTAGAACCAGAATCAATACCTAAATATAGATTTCCAGTATAATTATCTAAAGGAAGAGTTTCTACTCTTGCTTTATTATGTCTTTCTAAGAATTTATTATATTCCTCTTCGTTTTCAAAAAGAGGAGAATTATATGCATAGGTTGCTTTATTTGAGAACTCAACTAATCTCTTTAATGCATCATTTATATGAATAGGCTCTTTAGCACAAAATGCTGCACCCATAGATACATAATATAAGGAATTCTCAGGACAAATACCTTTGGTATTTAATGTTTTATCGAATGCTTCCTTAAGCTCAGATAAAAAGGTTAATGGTCCACCTAAATAGGCAACCTTACCTTCGATTTCTCTACCCTGTGCCAAGCCACCAATGGTTTGGTTAACTACAGCATAGAAAATGGAGGCTGCAATATCAGATTTTGATGCACCCTGATTTAATAGGGGCTGAATATCTGATTTTGCAAAAACACCACATCTTGATGCGATAGAATAAAGCTTTTGATGGTTCATGGCAAGTCCATTAATTTCTGTGATATCGACATTTAATAGTGTAGCCATTTGGTCGATAAATGCACCTGTACCACCCGCACAGGAGCCATTCATTCGAACCTCCATACCATCCGTTAAGAAAAGAATTTTTGCATCCTCTCCACCAAGCTCGATGATACAATCGGTACCAGGAATTAGCTTATTTGCTGCAATTCTAGTTGCGTAAACCTCTTGAACAAAGGGGATATTTGCACCCTCTGCCATACCCATTCCTGCAGAACCAGAGATGGCAAGCATTACCTCATCACCAATGATTTTATTTTGTTTTAATTCTGTAAGCTTTTCAATGATATTATCCTTAATATGAGAATAATGTCTTTTATAATCTTTATAAATGATATTGTCCTGTTCATCTAAAACAACACATTTAATTGTAGTAGAACCTACATCTAAGCCTAGTCTTAGCATGGATTTTACCCCCTTAAAACATAATAATATAATTATATTATTCTGACATGTAAAAGTCAATTTGAAACCAAAATATGGTACAATAACATCTATTTTGTACATCAATTTCCTATTGATTTTTTCGTTGTATATTGTACCCTTTTAGGGTATAATATGATAGTATATACAAGTATCTATACTTGAAATTTGATAGTTGAGGTAATAAATAATGAAAAAATTAACTGGATTCATAACAATAGCTTTCGCATTTATTTTAGCTTTTGTACTTGCATCCTGCGGTAATGCATCTGCAGGTGTTGAGGTAGATAAGAGTGTAACTGCGACAACTACATCAATTACTTTTAATTTAACCTTTGCCGATAACAATGGCAATTTAGAGTCTAAAAAGGCTGTTCCTCATATTAAGCTTTATGGCTATAGTGAGGAGGCTACAGATCATGTAGGTGATTATTTATCTCAGGATAAGACATGTTCCTTCACAAATAATATTTATACATCATCTACAGTAACCTTCACATCCTTAACAAAGGATACAAAATATTCCTTCCGCTTCTATGTTACATTCAATGAAGCAGAAGAATTACTAGATACATGGGTTTTTGCTACATCTAACGATAACGCAAAGGAAATCAAGACAAAGGATGATTTCTTAGGAATGGTAGATGATCCTGATGGAGATTACACATTAATGAATAATATCGACTTCGAGGGCGATGAAATTTCTGGTATGTTCACATCAGAGTCTAAGGCCTTCACTGGTACATTTGATGGTAAGGGTCATACAATTTCTAATTTCAAATTCTCTACATCTAACTTTGGTTTATTCAGCTATACCGATGGTGCAACAATTAAGAATTTAGTTGTTGTTGGTAGCGATGAGGATTACCTAGACAAGATGAGAGATTCTGAGGGTAATGGAATTGAAATCATCAATGGTGATTATTCTACAGGACGTAGTAGCGCAAATATTGGTATTTTAGTTGGTACTGCAACAAACACTGAATTTGCTGATATTACGATTGATAATGTAAATATATCTGTAAAGGGTAATTCTAGTGCAGACTTAAATGTTGGTGGAGTTGTTGGTAAGGCAACAGATTCAAGCTTTACAAATGTTCATGCAACAAATGTTTCCTTAGATTTCCCATATGTAAGATTAAATGTATGTGCTGGTTTATTTGCTGGTTCTATTTCTGGTGAGGGTAAGGCTGTTGATACTGAAACCTATACAGCAAAGAACACTAGTGCAGAGGGTACAATTACTGGTACATTATTCTATACATCTAGCGAAGGATATGCCTATGTTGGTGGATATGCTGGAGATTTAGGCTCTTCAGGATTAGTTTCTGATTCTTATGTAGTTGCAGATATTACACTATATAGAGATACAACAACTACAAACCTAAATAAGTTCGCATTAACTGTTGGTGGATTTGCAGGCGCAAATTTAAACGGCTCTATGAATGTTTTAAAGTGTGCTGCAATTGCTGATGTTTTAGTTAAGGCAGGAAATAGCCAAACCTCTGATACAGATGCAGAAGCGAATAAGCTTTCTACAAAGATTGCTTACGTTGCAGGATTCGTTGGCTGCGTAAATAAGCATATCAACATTATCAAGGATTCTTGTTATGTTAAGAAGGCAAATGGTGTAAATGTATATGCACTTGAAAAAGAAACAGATGATGAGAACAACGAAAAGATTTTATATGTTGCATCTAATGTTTGTGCAAATGTATATAGTGCAACTAAGCTATCTAATGTAGTATGTGCAAACGATGAAACATTTGATACTGCAGTATTAAGCGAGAATGTTGCAAAATTAGTTAATCAATATTTAGCATAGGAATAGAGGGTAACCTCTTTTTCCGCTATATTAAGGAGTTTAGATTATGGCGTTAGTTATTTATAATTCTCTTACCAATAAAATGGAAGAGTTTAAACCAATAAATGGAAATAAGGTAAATATGTATGTCTGCGGTCCTACTGTATATGGATATATTCATATTGGTAACGCAAGACCTGTAATATTTTATGATATGCTAAGAAGATATTTAGCATTTAGTGGATATGATGTAACCTATGCATCAAATATAACCGATGTAGATGATAAAATCATCAATAAGGCAATTTCTGATAATACTACTGAAAAGGTCGTAGCCAAAATGTTTGAGGATGCATACTGGGATTCAGTAGAAAAAGTTGGCTCTAGCAAGCCTGATTTAATCCCTCATGCGACCGATTACATCCATGAGATGATCGAGCTTATCGAAGATTTAATTCAGAAGGGCTATGCCTATGTTTCTGATGGAGATGTATTCTTTAGAGTATCTAAGATTAAGGATTATGGATGCTTATCGAATCAGCAAATCGAGGAATTAAATAGTGGAGCTAGAATCTCTGTTGATGATAAAAAGGAAAATCCACTTGATTTCGCATTATGGAAAAAGACTGAGGTTGGTATTAAATGGGATTCTCCATTTGGCGCAGGTAGACCTGGTTGGCATACAGAATGTGTTGTTATGAACCATAAGCTATTTGGTGATGTTATCGATATTCATGGTGGAGGAATGGATTTAAAATTCCCACACCACGAAAATGAAATTGCCCAGGCAGAGGCTGCCTATGGCACGCATCTAGCAAAATATTGGATTCATGTTGGAAGATTAGATTTAAATGGTGTTAAGATGTCTAAATCCTTAGGTAATGTCATTTACGTTAAGGATATTGATAATACTCATGATGGAATGGTATTAAGATGCTTAATTCTATTCTCCCCATATAGACAAATGATTCCATATTCTATGGATTTATTCAATCAATATGCTAAGGAATATGATAAATGGGTTAGAGCCTATAAGCAGTGCTTATTTGAATTACAATATAAGGGCTTATTGAGTGATTCAGTTGATTCTTCGGACATTGATGAATTTAAGAAATATATGGATGATGATTTCAATGTTCAAAATGTATTAACTCTAATCAACAATATTGTTAAAGCTATGAATACATCCTTAAGAGCAAAGGATTATGACACATTAGCCTTAAAGCTTCATACACTTGAAGTTATTTTAGATGTATTACATATTAATCTATTTGTAGATAAAATGACAGAAGAAGAGCTTGCTGTTTATAAGGAATGGCAGGAAGCTAGATTAAATAAAGACTTTGAAAAGGCAGATATTGCAAGAGCAAAGCTCGTTGAATGGAAGTTAGTTTAAGATGGACTATAAGCAGCTAAATGGGCTTACCCTAGCCTATATGGGAGATGCAGTTTATGAAATATATATTCGTAGCTATGTAATTTCCTTAGGCTATAGTAAGGTAAATGATCTTCATAAAAGAGTAATTAAATTTACAAGTGGTAATGCCCAAGCATGCTTAATGCATTACCTCTTAGAAATAGAATTCCTAACGGAAGAGGAAATAAATATATTTAAAAGGGGAAGAAATTCCCATGTGCATACAGTAAGAAAGAATATGAATATTCAGGATTATTTAGATGCTACAGGCTTTGAGGCATTAATTGGATATTTATATTTGCAAGAAAACATTGAGAGAATAAAAGAAATTGTAGATTTAGCAGTAAAGAAGGGAGGCGCTTAATTTGAAAAATCCAAATTTAGACGAATTAAGTGAAGAAGAGCTTAAGGAATATTTAGCAAAGCATTCCGATGAGGATCTTCGTGCCGATATGGATGGTGGAGTAGCAAACGATGATATCGATGCAGTAGAGGTTGCAGAGGAAATACAAATGCCAGCCCCAAAGAAAGCAAGAAAGGTTGCTACTAAAGAGGAAAAGGAAAGAAAAAAAGCTGAAAAGCTAAGAGAAAAGCAAATCGCCAAAAGAAGAAGACAATTAAGAAAGAATCCTTCTACTTTGGTAAGATATAAAATTGACCCAGAGATTGGTTTAACAGATGAAATAGCTGAGCAGCGTATGATTGATGAGCTTACGAATAGAACAAAAACAAAGTCTAATCGTAGTGTATTTAGAATCATTATGCACAATCTATTCACCTTCTTTAATATTTTAATCTTTGTTATTGCTGGAATCTTAATTTGGCAAAAGGCTCCGATTACAGACTTTGTATTCTTACTTATGGTTTCATGTAATATCATCATTGGTATTATCCAAGAAATCAATGCTAAGAATATGATTGATAAGCTATCCTTAATGAATGCACCTACAGCATTCGTAAAAAGAAGTGGTGTCGTTCATGAAATTCCAATTGAGGATGTTGTACTAGATGATTGCATATTACTTGAAAATGGTAGACAAATTTGTGCAGACTCTATTGTACTTGAGGGAGCAATTGAGGTTAATGAATCCTTACTTACTGGTGAATCTGATGCAATATTAAAGAAGCCAGGAGATCAGCTATTCTCAGGCTCTTATGTAGTATCTGGTAAATGTAGCGCGAGAGTAGATAAGGTTGGAAAGGATAATTATATTGAAAAGCTTGCAAGCCAAGCTAAGCAATATAAGGCTCCTAAATCCGATTTATATGGCTCTTTAAATAAGATTATTAAATTTATGGCCTTCCCAGTAGTCATCTGTGGTTCTTTATTATTCTGGAGAATGTATTCATCCATTCATCCAGCAATTTACAGCTTAGAAATGCAAGAAATTGTAAGAAAAACTGCTGGTGCGATGATTGGTATGATCCCATCTGGATTATTCCTAATGTCAACAATTGCACTATATATAGGTGTAATAAAGCTTGGTCAAAGAAATGTATTAGTACAGGATGTTTACTGTGTAGAAATGCTTGCACGTGTAAACTGTATTTGTTTGGATAAAACAGGTACCATTACCGATGGTACAATGGTTGTAAAGAATGTTATTGATTATAATAATGTTCATGGTCTTGCGACTAGAAATATTGTTTCTGCAATGCTAAATGCATTACAGGATAGAAATATGACAAGCCAAGCCCTAAAGGAAAAATTTGGACTTGGAAAAAGAATAAGACATACAGCAACCATTCCATTTTCTTCCTCAAGAAAATTCCAGGCAGTTACCTTCGATAAATACGGTACATTCGCACTTGGTGCTCCTGAATTTGTATTAAAGGAAGATTTCAAAAGAGTAGAAAAGGATGTTAATAAATATGCAGCCTTAGGATATCGTGTATTATGCTTAGCACACAAGGAAGGCACAATTACAGGTACAGAGATGCCTGAGGGTCCAATTGAAATCCTATCTATGATTTTAATTGAGGATAATATTCGTCCAGATGCAATTAATACCATTAGGTATTTTAAGGAATCTGGTGTTGAGGTAAGAGTAATTTCTGGTGATAACCCAATTACCGTATCTAAGATTGCCGCAAGAGCTGGTGTTGATGGCGCTGAAAGATTCGTTTCCCTAGATGGAAAGAGTGAATCCGATGTCATCAATGAGGTAAGAAAGGGTACTACCGTATTTGGTAGAGTATCTCCAGAGCAAAAGAAATTAATCATTAAAACATTAAAGGACTTAGGTAAGACGGTTGCCATGACGGGTGATGGTGTTAACGATATCCTAGCATTAAAGGAAGCCGACTGCTCCATTGCCGTTGCATCAGGCTCTCAAGCAGTAAGAAGCTGCTCTCACTTAGTTTTACTTGATTCGAATTTCGATTCTATGCCTAGTGTTGTTGCTGAAGGTAGAAGAGTTATCAATAATGTTGCAAAGGTTGCAGCCTTATTCCTAACGAAAACAATATTCTCCTTATTCTTAGCTATTGAAGCTTTAATTACAGGAGATTACCCAATTTCTACATCACAGCTTATCATCATTGAAGCATTCGCTATTGGTATTCCATCCTTAGTATTAGTTAACGAACCTAATAATAGACCAGTTAAGGGTAGATTCCTTGCGAATGTCATTAGAGAATCACTTCCAGGTGCTTTAGTTATATTGATTATTTCAGCAATCGTATTCTTCTTAAAGGATGAAATGAATTTAAATACGATTTCCTTAAGAACAATTATCGTTATTGCTGCAACACATACCTGTATGATGGTATTATTCAAGGTTTGTAGACCATTTACTACAATTCATAAATTACTTTGTGGCTTCTGTTACTCAATGTTTATTATCATAATATTATTTGTTCCAAGATTCCTAGAATTAAGACCTATTGTCAACTTTGCAGAATATGAATCAAACAAGCAAGATATAAAATATCTATCAAAATATCCAGCCATTTCTATGTCTAGTAAGGATTCTTATGTCGTTGATGGCAAGATTGTGAATTTAACCTCTAGTGGTAAGGGTTGGACCGTTTCTGCAGCTGAAGCTGATGGATTATATTATTATAAAATTTCAGATATAGGACTTGCTGCAGGTACTGGTATAGTCTTAGATACTAGAGTATATATGCCAGATGTAAGCTATTCAAATAAGGGTGATATTTACGTTGGTGGATATTCAGTATATGGTAATATTGAATATTCTGATGGATTA
>JAFPIE010000170.1 GCA_017388605.1 Acholeplasmatales bacterium
AAGAAAAAGAAGGCTTTATCCTTATTTGAAGAGGACTTTGATGAATTTGTCCATGAGGGTGAGTCAAAGCCTATAGCAGAAGAGATTAAGGAAGAAGAAAATATCGAAGATACTCCTGATTTCGCACTTGACTTGAATGTGGATGATACTCCATATGAGTATAATACTCCATCGGAGTCCCTTCCAAAGGCAAAGCCTACATCGATTCCATCCTTCCTAACGGAAAAGCCAAAGGAAGAGAAAGTTATAGAAGAGCCTAAGGAGGATCCATTTAAGATGGATGAATCTATGGGAGAAGACTTTAGCTTTGATGATATGCCTAGTATGGAATCTCCTGAAATTAAATTCCAGGATAATCCTCCTGTAGATAGAAATATTTCTATTGAAGAGGCTATAAGAAGAGCTAGTGAGGGAGACTATCCAACGGTTACTCCACTTGAAAAGAAGGAACCTATAGAGGAAGAGGAGGTAGTAAAGACTCCAGCTCCATCCCCTAAAAAGGAAGAAAAGCCTATTGTATTTAAGAAGGAAGACAAATATAAAAATTATCATATTGATTATGCAAAGATGTTTGAAAGATCCTCTAAGGAGGAATCTGAGCTTCCTAAGTGGCTTGAGGAAAAGAAGGAAATTATTAACCAAACCCTTACCTCCTTCGGTATTGCAGGTGAGGTAATTTCCTACACTAAGGGTCCTGCCTTCACTCTATATGAAATTATGCTTGACCCAGGTGTTAACGTTAAAAAGGTTAACCAAATTAGGGATAACCTTGCGATGAACCTTGAGGTTCAATCCTTACGTATTCTATGCCCAATTCCAGGAAAGAATACCGTAGGTATTGAAGCACCAAACGACAAGGCAGAGGTCGTTAAATTTGGTGATATCATCGATGATGCCTTCGTCAATGATAAGAAGCCTATGAATGTAGCCTTAGGTAAGGATATTAATGGTAAATGTGTATATCAGGATATTACCGATATGCCACATGCTTTAATTGCCGGTGCTACAAAATCAGGTAAATCCGTATGTATCAATACCTTACATGTATCCTTATTAATTAAGAATTCTCCAGATAAGCTAAAGCTTATTTTAGTAGACCCTAAGATGGTTGAAATGACCTTCTATAGAGATATTCCACATCTTGCTGTACCAGTTATTACCGATTTAACCTTAGCGGGTGAGGCACTTAAGTGGGCTTGCGAGGAGATGGATAGAAGATATGAAATCTTCTCTAAGAATAGGGTTAGAAATCTTGAGGAATATAATAAGAAGAGGAAGGATTATCCAGAATTAGAAAACCTACCATTCATTTTAGCTGTAATCGATGAGTTTAACGATTTGGTTATGCAGTGTGGTGCTGAGGTAAATGATTCTATCGTAAGACTTGCACAAAAGGCTAGAGCCTGCGGTATGCATATCATTTTAGCTACCCAAAGACCAACCGTACAGGTTGTATCTGGTACAATTAAGGCAAACATTCCATGCCGTATTGCCTTCCGTGTTGCATCCCAAATCGATTCGAATACCATTTTGGATGAGGTTGGTGCAGAAAATCTACTAGGTAGAGGAGATATGCTTATTAAAAACCAGGGTGCACCACTACGTGCACAGGGTGCATACCTACCAGATAATGAAATTATCGCTATTTGTGATTATTTAGTTGCAACCTATGGTCCAGATTATATGTTCAACTTAGATGATTTAAAGAAGAGAATGAATCAAGTAAATACACAAGGCTCTCTAGGTGGTAGAGATGTAGCTCAGGAATCTGAGGAATTATTATATCAGATTGCACAATTCTGTGTAGATTCTAATGCCTGCTCCATCAATGGTATTCAAAATGCCTTTGGCTTAGGCTTTAACCGTGCATCAAGAATTGTTACAATGCTTGAGGATAGAAATATCGTATCTGCTAAGAATGGAACAAAGAGCCGTGAGATTTTAGTAGATAGCTATGAATTAAGAAAGATGTTTGGTATTGATGACGAATGAAAGAATCACTAGAGAAAAAGTTTGTTGAACAAACGATTACAGAAGAAGAATTAGGTGAATATAAAAAATCCCTTTGGATTAAAAAAGGAATCATTAGTGGTATCTATTTATTTATGATGATCTTTTCCTTTATATATATCAAAAGGATTGGAGTATTCTTTAATGCCTTAGGTGGTGGAGGATTTTCCTTCTATGCGGTTGCAATTGTTATATTCTATATTACCCTAACCTTAGCCTTTGGTTATTTCATATTCCAAATCGGTTATATGATTTATTCACAAATTAAAGGGTTAGACTGGGTAGCCTTAATTACAAAATTAAATATCAAATTAGATATTTATTCCTTTATTTGTAAATGCTTATCTATATTATTATTTATAATGATATATATAACAACTCCATGTACGGTTGTGGGCTCCTCTATGGATCCTACATTTAAGGATGGAGACAGGTTATTATGTACAGATTTATTCTATACTCCAACTAGAGGCGATATTATCGTATTTGATGCTCAAAATTATACAGAGCTTGATTCCTTTTTCATCAAAAGAACAATCGCAATTGAAGGTGATATTATAAAGCTTGGTGGACCTGATATGAATGAGGTTAGCATCAATAATCAGG
>JAFPIE010000171.1 GCA_017388605.1 Acholeplasmatales bacterium
ATATGATCTATAAAAATGCTTTTCTCGGGTACATATCTTTTAGAAAAATAATCTCTAAAAATCTTTTCTACATCTACTTTTTCTTTAGATATTAATGCGTATTTTTTCATGTTTCTACCTCTAATTTAATCGCTAGAAAATATATAGCATAATATCATTATATTGTCAATGAAAAGGCATAGTATGGAGTATTTCTTTTATTTTCAAAAATAATAAAGAAAAAGTAGCAGAAGAAGAATAGACAATGAAATGTTAATAATGTATAATAAATCAAAAATTTATTATTAGGAGAATTTTTATGCCACATATTACAATTAAATGTTATCCAGGAAGAACAGAAGAACAAAAGAAGAAATGTGCTGAATCTGTAGCTTTAGCTATTTCAAATACACTAGGCTGTGATATTTCAGCTGTATCTTTAGAAATTGATGAAATCGAAAAAGAAAATTGGACTTCTGATGTATGGGATAAGGAAATTAGCCCAAACATGGAAAAATTATATATTAAGCCTGGCTATAAACCAGAAAATAGATAAGAATGATAAAAGGGACAAAAGCTAAATAAAATCGCTTTGTCCCTTTTCTTATCTTTTCCAGATGCTTTTAAATATTTCTCTTTCTTCCCCTTGGTATAAGCCTAATCCTTCATAAGTTTTTATGAAGCCTGTACTTTTAAGTACAGCCATGGATGCAATATTCTCCTTAAGGCATATACCTAATACCTCATGAATTCCTAATTTTTTTGTAATTATAGGCAAGAAGGCATTTACTGCCTCCTTTGCATAGCCATTACCTGTATATTTTTTGGCAATATGATATCCAATTTCAAAGGTAGAATCTAATTTGATCATTTGAATATATCCTATATTTGTATTTGTTTCTTTAATGAAGATAGGATAAACAAATGGACCATCCTTTTTATCATATTGCTGTATTAGGAATTCTATAGTCTCTTTTGCTTCATCTATAGTTTCAAATACCTCATCAGGTACAAATCTTCTATTATCTATATCTAATGAATTTATATGTACATCATAAGCCATATCTAAGGTGAATTCCTTGATGATTAATCTTTTTGTTTCAATCGTAAACATATATTCCTTTCTATAGCTTTTTATTCTTATCAATATTGAATTCAATTCTAAATTCTTGATCTTTCTTTTCTAAGAATAAATAGCTATTTAATGCATGTATTCTTTTAAGAGATAACTCTAATGCTTTATCTAATACTTCCTCGAATGTTGTATTATAGGTAATACCATTTACAATATAATCTTCCTTTTTTAGATTTAATAAGCTTAAATCCTCATATTTGGTATAGATTAAATATTCCTTTTTATCCTTTTTATGGAATAGCTTATCAAAGAAGATATAATCCCATAATCTTCCCCTCTTATTTGAATTTTTACAGGCTGTATGAAATCTTTTATAGGATTTCTTGTGATAAGAATTAGAGCCCATAAAGCGGAAGCATTTAATTAATGGATTTCTAATGAATTCCTCAATAGAATCATAATAGGTATAAGCATTTGGGAATAATTCATAAAGGGATGTTTTTGTTAAATCGATATTATCCTTAGCTGCAATATAGGAATCTAGATAATTTAGGGCTTTATCTAAATTATAGGAATCCTTTTTGATTCCTTTAATATATGGATATAAATAATCCATAAGTGTATTGGTTGAAATTAATCCATATAGGAATAATATTCCATCAATGAAGATGGAATCACTATCCTCCATATGTGCCTTAAATAGAATAGATACCTCAACTATGAATTCCTTATAATTATTTCTTATAAGCTCCTGAAGCTTATATTTATCCTTTTTAAATGGATTATATATAAAAGAATAGGTAGAAACATTTAAAAAATTGGCAAAATTAAAATAGGCAGATTTATCCTTTGGGAATTTATCTGTCATAGTAGTCGGTAATTCTTTAATTGTCTTCATTAAAAAGAAATAATTTAATAATGCGCCCTTCATAGTTAAACCTCTTAAATAATTATAAAATAATTCATTAAAATTTTATAGAGTTATTTTAAATTTGGTTGTTTTAATGTACAATATTAAATGTTTGTGAGGTGTTTTTTAAATGAAGTTATTAACAAAACAAAAGCAAGACGATATGGCAAGACAGGTAAGCCTTAAATCTAGAGATATTGATATTTGTATTTTTAGTGCACTTGAGGGCTCCTTACCAAAGGATATGCTACTCGATTGCTTAATGCTATATGTCAATAATGATGGTGGCTTTGGTCATGGCTTATATATTGATAATTACAATGTAAATTCTAGTGTATATCAGGTATATGAGGCATTTAGGCTTTTAGATATGCTAGATTTTGATTCTTCATGTCAAAATGAATTATATGATCAAATCATTAATAAGGCATGTAATTATTTATATAATCGTGTACCACCAGTAAAGGGTATTTGGAATCCAAATACCAAGAGTAATAATGATTATGCACATTCTAAGGAATTTGAATATAATGAAGAGAATAAGAAGCTATTTGGATTACATCCAACAGCTGCCCTATTAGGCTATACCCTATTATTTGTAAAGCCTACGAAGGCTTATTATAAGAAGGCTTTAGCAACTCTTCCTTTAATCTTAAAGGAATTCTATGCTAAAGAGGAATTTACAAAATATGAGCTTATAAGCTTTAATTCCTTATTAAATTCCTTAAGAAAATGTAATCTACTATTAGAGGATCAAAAGAAGATTGAAGAAAAATTAACAGAATATGTTAAGAAGAATATTTCATCAGATTATAGTAATAAGAGTGCAAATAGACCTCTAGAGGTTGCCTTATATTTAGAGGATAGTGCTTTTGATGAGGCGAAGAACCAAGAGCTTGATTACTTAATCGATAGCATCGCACCACATGGTATGTGGGATTATAATGAATCCTGGGGATACGATAAATATGCTGAGGAGGATTCTGCAAAATTAAAATGGATTGGTGCTGGAACCGTTAACAATTACTTTTTATTAAAAAAGTATGGAAGATTAGAGTAATTTAAGTTATAATTTTATATCGAGGTGTTATAAAATGAAAAAAAGACCAGTTATGTTAATTATTATGGATGGATATGGAATTGCTCCTGCTTCTGATTCTAATGCAGTAAGCATGGCAAAGAAGCCAAATCTAGACCGTATTTTTAGTGAATTTGACACAAAGCAGTTAAATGCATCTGGAGATGCAGTAGGACTTCCTGAGGGTCAAATGGGTAATTCTGAGGTTGGTCATATGAATATTGGTGCAGGTAGAGTTGTAAGACAGTCTCTATCTAGAATCAATTATGATATTAAAACCGGTGAATTCTTTAAGAATGAAGCTATTTTAGCTGCAGTAGAAAATGCAAAGAAGAACAATAAGAAGTTCCATATTTTAGGCTTATGTAGTGATGGTGGTATCCACTCTCACACATCTCATATCATTGCGATTGCAAAGCTTGCTCATGAAAATGGAATTAAGGATGTATATTATCATGCATTTATGGATGGTAGAGATACATCTCCAACATCAGGTAAGGATTTCTTAGCTAAGGTTATTGAAGAAGGCCAGGTTAAGGTTGCAACTGTTGGTGGTAGATATTATGGAATGGATAGAGATAAGAATTTTGATCGTATCCAATTAGCATATGATGCTATGACAGTAGCTAAGGGTGAGTATTATCCTAATGCTGTAGAGGGTGTAGTAAAGTCTTATGAAGCTGGTAAGACCGATGAATTTATTATACCATTCGTATCCGATAAGAATGGTATGATTGAAGAGGGCGATAGTATTGTATTTGCAAACTTCCGTCCAGATAGAGCGATTCAGATTGCAACAGCATTCTCTAACCCAGAGGGTATTGTTTATAATCCTGAAAAGCCTTATAAGCTTGATACAACTAAGGGACCTAAGTCTACATACTTTGTATCTATGATGAAATATGCAGATCAGGTTAAGGGTACTTTAGCCTTTGGCTTACAAACATTTGACAATCTATATGGTGATGTCATTGCTAAGGCAGGCTTAAAGCAATTAAGAATTGCAGAAACAGAGAAGTATGCTCATGTTACATTCTTCTTTGATGGTGGTGCAGATAGAGATATTGAAGGTGCAGATCGTATCTTAGTAAATTCTCCAAAGGTTGCAACCTATGATTTAAAGCCTGAAATGAGTGCATTTGAGGTTAAGGATAAGGTAGTAGCTGCTATTTTATCTGAAAAATATGATACTATTATCTTAAATTTCGCAAACTGCGATATGGTAGGTCATACCGGTGTAATCCCTGCTGCAGTTAAGGCAGTTGAGGCTGTAGATACCTGCGTTGGTGAGGTAGTAGCTGCACTAGATAAGGTTGGTGGAGTTGCACTAATTACTGCTGACCATGGTAATGCAGAAAAGTTATTAGATGAAGAGGGTAAGCCATACACAGCTCATACAACAAATCCAGTTCCAGTTGTAGTTACAGATAAGAATATTAAGCTTCGTGATGGTATTTTATCTGATATTGCTCCAACATTACTTGAGCTATTAGAATTACCTATTCCAGAAGAGATGACATCTAAGTCATTAATCGTTAAGTAATACCTACAATAGTAGTTATTATAAAAAAATTCATATTTACTTCGGGGTTTGGTGAAATTCCATACCGGCGGTATAGTCCGCGAGCGTTTGCATGATCAGGTGTAATTCCTGAACCGACAGTAGAGTCTGGATGAGAGAAGAAAAATCTTTTTGGATTTTCCAATATGCCCCGTTTGGGGCATATTTTTTTTGAAGTAAATAATTTTATTTCAAGGAGGATCTTCATGAATATGGAGAAGTCTAAGCAGACGTTAAAGGCTTTAATTGTTGGCTTAGTATTATTATTACTAGGCATTTCTATGATTGTTTTAGGTGTTGTATTAAATAACCATCTAAAGACAGTCGCAACAGATGCAGGAGAAAAATATTCTCCAGCATGGTTCATTTATTTACTTGAAATTGGTGGTGCTTTATTCTTTTTAGCATCCTTTGGTAATTTGTATTATTACATGTCCTATAGATTCAATTTCAAGAAAATGAATGTTAAGCAAATGGGAGTAATTGCTGTATTTGCAGCATTATCTGTTATCCTATATTATTTTGGTAAATTTAATTTACCATTCTTCCCAAGCTGGCTAGATGTACAGTTTTCTGATGTCCCTGCCATTTTAGTTTCCTTTATGTATGGACCACTTAGTGGTGTAATTACCATCTTCGTAAGATTTTTCTGCAAATTACCAGGTACTATGACTGTAGGTGTTGGTGAGCTTGCCGATTTACTTATTGGTCTTGCGATGGTGATTCCTACAGGATTATTCTATAAGAAGCATAGAACACTAAAGGGTGCATTTATATCTATTGGTATAGGTATGGCATCTGGTACATTTGTAGGTGTAGTTGCAAACTGGTTAATTCTAATTCCTGCATATATCAATTTAGCGCATTTCCCAATGGTAGCTTTAGTAAAAACTATGGATGGAATTATATCTGGTGGTAATGGGGTTGTCGTAGAATCCAATTTTATGGCATATTATTTATTTGTAGGTGTATTA
>JAFPIE010000172.1 GCA_017388605.1 Acholeplasmatales bacterium
AAATTTGTGATTTCAAATTTATAAGTAAATATCTTAGATGGTACAAAATCTAAGATTTCTATTTTATTTAATAGATACGATTTTAAATCTCTAGATAATGCATATCTTTGATCTAAATATTTAAATGAATAGGTTTCATTATAATATTTATCTGCATAGGAAATATAGGTACCACTTCCTACATTTGGATCTAAATATTTACACATTCAATACTAAAAGTAAAGCCTAGGCTCACGCCTAGACTCTTTGCTGTTATTTTATACTTTCTTCACTCATGTACAATTTCCTAATAAATAAAAAAGGACATCCAGCTATAAAATAAAATTCATAGCTGGATGTCATCTTCCCCCAAAACACTATAGCTTCCCCAATTCGATAACAATCACGTAAAACGTTTTCGTTAACCGAAATTATTATATCATTGTATAAAATACAATGCAATACAAAACATTTCTTTATTAAAGTGTTTGATTTTTAAGAAACATGACCTATACAAGTTGTTTACTTTATTCTCAATAATTATACAAACAAATGTTATTTGTTTAAGCGTTTTCACTTAAAAAATCGTACTCGTGTCCGATTTTGTACATTTTTTTATTTAAAATTACTGATTTTTTTTAAAAAAATTACATGTTTTAATACAAAAAATGAATATTTAATATATCATAAGTCTCTCCTATACTTTAGTCTATTTTAAATAGCCAAAAGGCTAAAAGAATTAAAGAAAAGGCATATCAATTCTATTGTAAAATTAATACGTAGTATTATTTTATACGAGGAGGATACTTATGAAAAAGAAAATATGGATTATTTCTATTTCATTTTTAATTGCTTTAGCTGTTTTCCTTACTACTTTTTCCATTAGAGGAAATGATGCTATAGAATATAAAAATGAACTTCTTGCAAAAAGCTATGATAATACAGCTTACAGCAAGGTTTTAGTGCATAATGATCAAGAATTAAGAAATGCACTAACAGCTAGTGGTGACAATTATATCGTTGTTGATAACGATATTACTGTCGAATCAGAATTAGTTGAAAAGTCGGAAAAATATCGTTACTTTAAAAGTATTGACCCCATACATGTCAATGGGAATAAGGTATTAAACCTAAATGGTCATGAGGTATATTATTCTGATTCTTCTGAAATTTATGATGAAAGATCAACAAATGGCTTTGGTAATCTACCAAAGGATTTCAATAGGGGCTATTCTGGTTCTTATGCCAATTACAAGAAAACATTAATATATGTTAGTAATGCAAATCTAACCATCTTTGACCCAACAAACAAAGGAACTCTTCAATTTGATTCCATGTTTAGTGATTATTCCTTTGCAGAAGCAAACATTGAAAGAAATGTTCTTCGTGTTGGAAATGGTGGAAAGCTTGAGGTACATGGTGGCAATATTATTGCAGGAAGAAATAAGCAACAATATCTATATGTACACGACTTAGTTAGACACATGATGTGCTTCCGCACCGCAACTATCTACAATACTGGTTCTGCACTAACCCTAGATGGTGGTTCTGCATATATTACCGGTGGCACCTTAAAGGGTAGAGGTGCAATTCGAGGGGAAAACTATGAATTTGGTGCAATTAGGTATTTAGACGGTTATTTATATATAGAGGGTGGTTCATTCTATGGATATGGACAAGGAGCTGCAATCGTTATTCACGAGGATGATGGAAGCCTATCTTCTTTAGAGCTTGATGAAAAGGCAAAGCTTAAAAAAATAATCATTAAGGGTGGATATTTTGAATCCTATTCAGAATCCTATGCGGCTCATCTAGATAAAACTACAATTGAAATCGATATGCCTAGATTTGATGCGATTGTGATTCATAGTGCACTTACTAGCATAGATTTTAAGGTTAAAAGCGTTCCTATAAATTATTACGCAAAGGAATCCAGATGTAATATAACAAAATATAGATCTGAAGATGCAGATTCTATAGGGGATAATGGTAAGGAATCCTTCACCGTTACTCCAAAGCAAAATCAAAAGGTAGAATCCTTATCCATAAAGGATAATTTAACTGAAATTTATGCTTATCAAGCATTGAATGTAGAATTAGATTATTACTTTGATGCAACCTATAGATGTAGAAATAAATTCTTATCGAGTGAGCTATACCAAGAGGAATTTGAAGTAGATAGCTATAACTGGAAGGATTATTCCTTAGAGGCTTATTTTACCATATCAAGATATACGGGTGGAGAATATAAAGCTATTTCTTCTTTCTCTCTTACATATAAAATGAATCAGGATGATCCATATGAATTTTGCTTAAAGACTGGAAATGATTTCTTTCAGCCTGGAGAATATAAAATAACCTGTTCACTTAAAGAAACATGCGAAAACAAGACCGTTACAAAAACAACCAATGTATTATCACTAACAGTACTAGAAGCAAAGGATATGCTAGATTTTGAAAATGTTTCCCCAGAGAATTATCAAAAGGATTTAGGTAATCTTGAGGTTGGTGATGCTTTAACACTAAAATTCAATGCTAAAGCAAAGGCAGAGCTCGATTCTCATCTTTCTTTAGAAAAATCGGTTATGTATAGAAGCCCATCTTCAAATAAATATGTATATGCATCCTATAGTAGCTTTTATGATGATTTTAAAATTCAAATAGATGAAACAGGATACTATTCTGTAATGGAGATTATACAATTAAAGAGAGGGGATAAAGTACTTGCTCAAATATCAAGAGAAATTGTATTTAGAGGTGTAGATTTAACATATTCTGCAAATATAACAGAAAATCCAAATGGTACTATAACACTAGCAAAGGAAAATGGTACACCTTCTTCTTCCTTTAAGCCAGGCGCTAGGGTATTAATTGAAATCACTCCAAAGAGTGGACTTGGTGTATTAGATATAACCGTTAAGGATAGTCAAAATAACAATGTCCTAGTTACCGATGATTCCTTCATCATGCCTAATTCTTCCGTTACAGTTTCTGTAACATTCGAGCATGTACACACCATCACCTTCAAAATGGATGCAACATCTCCATCAAGCGGCAAGGTGAATGTAGGTTCTTCAGGCTACATGCTTCCTGGTGCTTACTTTAATAAGCAGGGCTACAAGCAGGTTGCAT
>JAFPIE010000173.1 GCA_017388605.1 Acholeplasmatales bacterium
CTATCGTGTAATAGCTATAAGAATTTCTACCACCCATAGAGGATGTATTCATTTTTACTGCATCCACCCAAACGCCATTGCCATCATTATCGTAATAATATGCACTATAGCGATAGCTATTAGAATTATTTACTCGTAAATATAATGTTTCAGCAAGTCCACTAACTACCTCACCAGAATAGCTTGAATAATTCGATGTATAAATCGTAACCAATGCATCACCAGATATATTTGCATCATATGCTGCATCTATACCATCACATGCAGAATAAATAGAAACTTCACCACCTAAAATTTCAATGATACCTTTTTGATTTCCCTTAGAAGAGATACCTGTATTTGTTGTCTTAAGGCCATCTCCACCTGTAGAAATTAAAACTAAATTTCCAGATTCAATAGATATAGAATCATTCCCCTTTAATGCATTATTTAACGCATTTACAACCAAGGTTAAATTCTTTATTTCTAAATCATCCTTCGTGTGAATTCCATTATTATATGCTGTATTCACATATAATTCACCCTTGCCCTTTAGCTTTAAATCCACTAAGGAATAAATGGCTGCAGATCCTAAGGTCTCATCTACATCTATAGTTCTATTATCATTAATAATATTTTGTGTTCCACTTTTAGCTCTAATATCTACATTATAAGAGATTTCCTCATTACTAGATTTTCCAATATAAATCGGAGAATCTAAATCATAATTTATGGTAACTCCATTAAGCTCTAAAATAACATCATAGCTTCCTAGATCATTTGCCTCAGTAACCATTACATAAATTTGACCATCCAAGCTACCAGATAAGGTATATGTACCACCTCTAGTAATCTTATAAATATTATTTTCTACAGTATATGCTCCATCCGTGGTTTCTATTACAAAATCTCCTTGGTTCACATTTTCATCAACTAAAGATATATCAGCAGATCCAATGGTACCTTCTACTCCATCACCAGTATTTTCTATAAAACCTTCATTAAATGGTGGATTATTTTCCATATTTCCTATAATATTTGGCATATCTAAAGGCGCTTGATTTGTATTTACATTACAGCTTGCTAAAGTAAATAAAGACGCAATAGATGCAATTCCTATAAATAATCTTAAACTTTTCTTTCTCATATTAACACCTAACCTTTACTTAGATTATAGAAATAAAAAATAGGAGAAATTTAAGATAATTTTTGGAAATTTTAGACAAATTATGTGAAAAAATAAAAAGCCACTAATAAGTGACTTTATATAAATATAATCCTGTTGGCTCTATAACTCTATGGGATATTGAAGGATCCTTCTTCTCTAAAACCTCAAGAATTTTATCCTTTTTATAATAGCCTCTTCCAATATCAATTAATAATCCCATCATTCTTCTAATTTGATATTTTAAGAAGGCAGTACCTACAAATATGAATTCAACCTTACCATCAAGTATATTCATATCTGCTTGAAATATAGTTTTTACGGTATCCTTTCTTTCATCAATCGATGCAGAGGCAAAGCCTTTAAAATCATGAGTGCCCAAGAATAATTTCATTGCATCCTCCATCAAGGATAAATCTAGATAATTATAAAAGGGCATATAATTAATCGTTAATGGATCATATTCCTTAACATTAATATAATATCTATATTCCTTTAATTTCGCACTAAATCTAGCATGAAATTCTTCACTTACTACTTCTACATTAGAAATATATATATCCTTTGGTAAAAAGGAATTTAAGGCTCTTTTTACGCCTTCAGCAGGTATTTCACTTTCTAAATCAAAATGAATAACCTGTCCCTTTGCATGAACTCCCTTATCCGTTCTACCAGACCCATATACCTTAATATCTAATCCAAAGGCATTCTGTAGTGCTTTTTTTAGCTCAAGCTCAACAGTAGGCAAATCCTCTTGGATTTGGAATCCATAATAAGCCGTGCCATCATAGGCTAAAATACATTTATATCTCATGCAAAATATATCCTTCCTAAAATGACTGAAGCAAGCAATAAAAGTAAGAATACTATGAGTAGATAATCTCTCCATCTAAGCTTTAGCTCATCAATCTTTGTTCTCTTAGCACCAACGATATATCCTCTTGCCTCCATAGCATTCGATAAATCCTCAGCTCTTTTAAAGGAAATAACAAACATAGGAATTAATAATGCAATAATCTGATTTACCTTATCCTTTAGGCTTCCCTCACTAAAATCAACTCCACGAGATGCTTGTGCATTCATAATCTTTTTACTTTCAATCATCAAAGTAGGAATAAATCTTAGAGTTAAGGATATAAGCATAGAGAATATACCAACAGGAATCTTAAATAGCTTTAATGGAGATAATACAGCCTCTAAGCCATTATTAATGTCTGTAGACATAGTAGATAATGTAAGTAAGGATGTAATACCAAGCATTAATACAATTCTTAGGGCTATGAAGGATGCACGTATTACACCAGCCTCATATATATTAAAATCCCAGCTTGCCCAATTGAAATTAAAATTCCAATTAAATTTTTCAAATGGGTTATCCCACATTACCATAAAGCATATAAACAATATTACAAATAGGAATAAAGTTTTAAATGGTAAATATTTCTTAATAAAGAAGTAACCAACAATTAATCCTACCATAATTAAGGTTTGATATAATCCTATCGTCATAGGAATAGTATATAGCAAGGTTACTTGTTCTCCTGGTGTATAAATTAGCTGAAGTATAACCGTAAATACCAACAGGAATAATATTGGCTTTAATCCATTCAATACCTTTAATATAGGAATACCTGTAGTTAGGAAGGCTAAAATATATAAGGCTAATGCACCAAGCATCATATATAATCCATTAATGGATGTCATTGGAATTAGGAATATAAATACAATTAAGGAAATGGTAGCTATAATTTTAAGTCTAGGATCTAGCTTATATATCCAGGAATTTCCTGGATAATATTGACCAAACGCAATATTTTCCATTATGCCACCTCCTTAAGCTTAGATAATAAATCATCTAAGGTGAAGGTATTATAATCTATATTATAATGAAATCTATTATTCAAATAATCAATAAGCTTTAATACCTCAGGCTTTGTTAAATTATTATCCTTATAAATACCATCTAAAAATAATTTAACCTTATCTCCATCATAGGTAATCTTTGTATCATTTAATACAATAACTCTCGTTGCATATTGATATACTAAATCCATATCATGTGTAATAAGAATAATTGTTTTACCTGTTTCCTTATGAATTTTATAGAATAATTCCATTATTTCTATTTGACCCTTAGGGTCTAGGCCTCTCGTTGGTTCATCTAATAATAGAATATCTGGATCATAGGATAATATACCTGCGATAGCAACCTTTCTCATTTGTCCACCAGACAAATTGAATGGAGATTTCTTTAAAAGATGTGAAATACCTAAAAGCTTAGCAATTTCCAAAGCCTTTTTTTCGGCTTCTTCCTTTTTCATACCAAAATTAATTGGAGCAAACATAATATCCTTTAATACAGTTTCCTCAAACAATTGATATTCAGGAAATTGGAATACAAAGCCTACTCTTTTTCTAACATTCTTAAGCTTTGGATTTTTTCTTTTCTTTGGTGTAATAATATTATCGAAGATAGAAACGGTTCCCTTAGTTGGAAGCTTTAATGCATTCATATGCTGAATTAAAGTTGATTTTCCACTACCTGTCTTACCCACGATTGCGATGAATTCATTCTTTTCATTTATATCTAAGGAAACATCCTCTAAGGCTAGAGTATATTCCTTTCTTTTAACACCAGGATATAAATGCGTTACATGGTTGAATGATATTCCCATAGGGCATCCATTAGCTCCTTATTCTCATTTAATTCGGTTTTAGAAGCCTGATAAGCTGCCTTAAGGGAAAAAGGCATATCTAGGTTAGAGGATAATAATATATCCCTTTCCATAAATATTTCCTCAGGACTTCCTTCCTTTATGATTTCACCTTGCTTCATGACAATAATTCTATCGGATTTCTCCGCTAAAGCTAAATCATGCGTTATGGTGATAATCGTTTTATTATACTTTGTATGTAATTCCTCAATTAAGGATATGATTTCCTCTGTACCCTGTGGGTCTAGCATTGAGGTTGCCTCATCTAAAATAATAATATCGCAATTCATCGCAAGAATACCTGCGATAGCGACTCTTTGTTTCTGTCCACCAGATAGAGTTTCTGGTTCTCTATATAAATAATCTGCCATATCCACCTTTTTAATATATTCATCAATCAAGGCTCTCATTTCCTCTCTTGGGACTAAATGATTCTCAAGACCAAAGGCGATATCATATAAAACATTATATCCAACAAATTGATTATCTGGGTTTTGGAATACAATTCCAACTCTTTTTCTTATTTCTCCTACATTCGTTTCATTTAATTCTACGGAATCATAAGAAATTGTTCCAGCCTGTGGTTCAATTAAGCCAATCAATAGCTTAGCAAGTGTGGACTTACCACTACCATTATGGCCTATAATCGATAACCATTCATGATCAGCAACAGAAAAAGACACGCCCTTTACAGCGCGATCTTGACTATTATATGAAAATTTAACATTCTTTACCTCTATCATATAATTACCTCGCTAATCAACAAAAATAATAACACAAAATAGATATAATGTAAAAAGAAAAGCATTTACAATAGATATAACGCCAAAAAAGCATTTACAAAAAAAGAAAAAGGAGCTCATCGCTCCTTGCGTTATTTATTGGAGCCACAGAACGGAATCGAACCGTCATCATCTGAATGGCAATCAGATGTACTAACCGTTGTACTACTGCGGCATTTTCAACGTGCATTTCAATTATATCAAATTTTAATTGCTTGTCAACAACAATTTTTACTTTTTTTAAGTATTTTATAGGGGCGAGGAAAATCGCCCCTAATAAATTACTGTTCCTATGATTCTAAGAATTCCTCTTCATTTTCATAATCCTCTTCCTTAGATTCCATATATTCTGGTAATTCTTCAAAGATTGGAATGAATTCCGTCAATATGTTTCTTAAGGATTCCTGATCGTTTTCTTCCATTAATCCATAGAAGGTATAAATATAATGACTATCGTCCTCTGTAATGATTTCTATTTTATAGCCATTTTTCTTATCATCCTTAATAATCTGATCGAAATTGGATTGGAATAATTCAATTACAAGACCAGTGAAAGATAAGGTGAAGCCTTCCGATTTTGTATGAAATTCCCAATGATATTCTCTTTCATTTATAATTCCATTATAATAAACATTCCCATCACGCTCGACAGTGAATTCATCGCTATAAAAGGGAGCATAGGTTGAAGAGAATCCAAAAAATTTTACAATTTTAATTTCTTCCATTAAATTGCCCAGGTACCTTCATCAAAGATTACTACGTGTCTTCCATCATAGGTATCTGCCTCAATATGTAAATCCTTTGTACCAATCATAAAATCGACGTGAATCATAGATGTATTTAAATCTACTGCCTTAATTTCTTCTTCACTCATCTTATCGAAATCTTTGATACATTCATTAAATGCTCTACCAATAGCTAAGTGGCAGCATGCATTCTCATCATATAATGTATTGTAGAATAATAAGCCTGTTTGGTTGATTGGAGAATCAAATGGCACTAAAGCTACCTCTCCAAGCATTCTTGCGCCCTCATCTAGGCTGATTAGCTTTTCAAGTAATTCCTTATGAGATGGATCCTTAGCTAATACCTCAACGATTTTACCATTTTCAAATCTAAATCCAAAATTATCAACAACCTTACCCATAACAGATAATGGCTTTGCAGCATAAACGATACCATTTGCAGAATTCTTATCTGGAGATGTAAAGCATTCCTCTGTTGGCATGTTTGGTTGGAATACTACTCCACTAAGTGTAGTTTCATCTCCACCATTCCAAATCATACAATCCTTTAAGGATACGCTAAAATCTGTACCATTGGATGCTTTATAAAATAAAGTCTTAATCTTTAAATCATTAAGCTTTGTATATTTTTCATGTAAATTCTTATTATGCTCCTCCCAATTCTTAATTGGATCTCCATAAATTCTTGCAGTAGTAAGAATTGCATCCCAAAGCTTTTTCATTGCGTTATTTTTGGTTTCCTTAGGGAAAATCTTCTTAGCCCAATCTACACCAGGAATACCAACGATTGTCCATTGGTATTTGTTTTCCATTTGCTCACGGTATGGTAATGTCTTTGGACCAATAATTCTTCTTACCGCAGTCATTTTCTCTTGATCTACTCCTGCCATTGCGTCTGGGTCTGAGGAATCAATAAAAATTCTTGCAGGAAGCTTTTCTACCTGATATTTTAATTTTTCTTCCTTCCATACTGGGAATTCAGCTAAGGATTCAACCTTTTGATATTTATAAGCAAGCTTATCCGAAATATCACTAACCCAATCGATAGTAACCTTTCTAGCGCCAGCCTTATAGCATTCCTCAACAACATATTTTACAAAATATTCATCATTGACATTTGCAGTAATATTTACATCCTGTCCCTTTTGAACATTTACACCAACTCTTGCGATTAGCTTTGCATAATTCTTTAAAATTGTCTTATTCATATACTACCTCTTATTTTTTTCCATAAATTCTTCAATTTCATCTACTGTTTTTAATATTTCACCAGAAAGATTAAAAGAGCCGTCCTCGGTAATTAGCATATCATCCTCAATACGTATACCAATACCCTCTTCTTCAATATATAAGCCTGGTTCATTAGAGATTACCTCACCAGCCTTAAGTGGAGCAAAGTGATCGGATAGGTCGTGACAATCAAGACCAATATGGTGAGATACTCCATGATAATAATATTTAGAGACCTCCTTTGGATCCTTAATTAATCCAATTCTTTTTAGCTCTACCTCATAATGCTTAATGACAACCTGCTGTAAATCTCTTATAGTTACACCTGGCTTTGCAGCCTCGAAAACCTTTCTTTGTGCCTCAAGCACAATATTATAGATTTCCTTTTGTCTTTCACTAAATTTACCATTTACAGGGAAGGTTCTTGAAATATCCGAGCAATACATATTAACACTTGATCCTAAATCGAATAGAATTAAATCTCCATTCTTAGCTATAGAATCATTATCACTATAATGTAGGCATGTTGCATTCTTACCTGATGCCGCAATGGTAGCGAAGGCATAGCCTGTACCTCCATTATATTTAATAGCCTGATCAAAATAGCTTTCTAGCTGATATTCATAGGCTTCCTTCATATTCATAAGTATATTTTCAATACCAAGTCTCGTAATATGAATAGCCTTCTTCATTTCTTCTAATTCTTCTTCATGCTTTACCATTCTCGCATTTTGGAAGAATGGTCTTGCATTTTTAACATTAACCCAAGGCTTTTTAAGCTTAATGTCAGAAGCAAGCTTTTCTGTTTCTGTTGGTAAATCATTAAGCTCATTTGGTTCAAAATCTAAATAAATGGTATTACATACATTTAATAAGGAATCTCTATTCATTTTTAAGTTTTCCAAATAGCGAACATCCTTAATGCCAGATAATTCCATTACCTTTTCCTTAGAGAAGGGTGCACCAACCCATTTAGCTTTAAATTCATCATATGGATTGATATAAATAACCTCTGACCCCTTACCATTAATCTTAGTAAGCATAACTACATTATCAAATTCTAATACACCAGAAAGATAAAAATAATTTCGATTTACGTTATATCTTTCATTCGTTAAGGATTCTTCCTTTCTTCTTGAATACACATAAAGAATAGAATTATCCTCCATTTGATCTAAAATCTTTTTTCTGTTTGCCTTAAAGCATTCTTTTAACATAATAATACCTCCCTTGTTAAAAGTGAAACAAAAAGCCCCTAAGGGCTCATGATTAATCTAATGGAATAAAATTAGTCTTCTTCTCTGTAGCTACTACAATAGATGTTTCAATGTTTGAAACATATGGTACAGATAAAAGCTTGTCAAAAATAAAATCACGATAATACTGGAAATTCTTTGCAACAATCTTAAGCATAAATGCACTATCACCTGTAATTGTATAGCATTCTACAATTTCAGGAATCTTTCTTGCTTCTTCAATAAACTGATTAGAAGTCTCTCTATTTAATGGATGCATAGAAATCTTTGCAAAGCATGTGATTTCATAGCCTAGCATCTTTTCATCAACTACAGCTGTGAATTGCTTTAAAATTTTTTGCTCCTTTAAATTCTTTACACGAAGTAAGCAAGAGGATGGTGCAAGTCCAATCTTCTTTGATAAATCTATATTTGAAATGGAAGAATCTTCCTGTAAATATTTAATAATCTTCTTATCGTATTCATCTAAAACACATACTGACATAAATATATACCCCTTTTTTTATAGTTTGTTTACATTATAGCACTATAAAATTAGGTTGTCAAAAGAAAGACTAATAATATTTCGTTTTTTTCAAAAAAATCAAATAAAAATCAATTACATTGATATTTCTTTAAAAAATCAAGTACTTCTTGGCAGTTTTCCTGTGTAGTTGTGAATGAGGTAACAAATCGTATTGCATAAAATTCAGAGTCGAGCTTCTCCCAAAGCTCTACACCATACCTTTCCTCTAATACCAAGAATAGATTTTTAGGTACAATAGGGAAGATTTGATTTGTTATAGAATTACTATAGAATTTATAGCCTAGTTTTTTTAATCCTTCTGCTAAATAGGAAGCACAGGCATTTTCTTTTTTACCAATTTCTAAATATAGGTCATCTTGCATTAAAACCTCAAATGGGATAGAGGCAACAAAGCCTTTAGCCATTAAGGCTCCATAATGCTTTTGAGCATAATTAAAATTCTTTGCTATTTCCTTATTATTGAATACGACAGCCTCACCTAAATAGCCACCATTCTTCGTTCCACCAATATAGAATACATCTGTATATTTACCTAAATCAGAAAATGTAATACCGGATGCTGCCATACCTGAGGCTAATCTTGCGCCATCTAAGAATAAATATAAAGAATTCTTATGGCAAAATTCATAGATTTCCTTTAATTCCTCTAGGCTATATACAGTACCAACCTCTGTCGATTGGCTAATATATACCATTTTAGGTAATGCCATATGAGTTTTCATATGTGTATCTAGGATATGCTTAATTTCTGGGATTAAGACCTTACCATCACAACCCTTTATAGTTATTACCTTATGGCCTTGACCCTCTACTGCGCCAGTCTCGTGCACGTTGATATGTCCACTTTCTACTGCAATTACTGCCTCATATGGACGTAAGACTGCAGAAATTACTGTAGTATTGGCTTGTGTTCCACCAACCAAAAAATAGATATCTGCATCATGCCCTATTTTTTCTATAATTAATTTTTTAGCATTCTCGCTATGATAATCCTCTCCATAGCCAATATTTTGTTCATCCATAGATTCTATTAATTTTTCCATTACCTTCTTATGACAAATGGATGAATAATCATTTCTAAAGCTATAAATCATAATAATCCCCCTTATTTTAAAAGGGATGGAATATCCATCCCTATTCTTTAAGCTAAATATGCAGCACCAATCATACCTGCAGTATTACCAAGCTTTGCTGGTTCAATTCTTACATTCTTAAGTGCATAGAAGCTATATTTATTATAATATTTCTTAATTGCATCAATTAAAACAGCACCAGCTGCACTAACGCCACCACCGATGTAGAATACATCAACATCACAGGTAACTGCAATAATAGATAATGCTCTACCTAATGCTTCTGCAACTAAATCTAAAACCTTAAGGCCTAATGGATCATTTTCTCTTGCTGCATCCATAACATCCTTTGCAGACATAGTCTCCTTATCAAGCTTAGTTTCAAATTCATCATAATATGTTTTTGCAAGTCTTACGATACCTGTAGCGGAAGCAACAGTTTCTAAGCAGCCCTTTAATCCACAATTGCACTGGAATTCATGCTTAGAATCAATATACATATGACCAATTTCACCGGTTGCGGCATGAGGACCTGCGATAACCTTATCGTTAATAATATATCCTCCACCTACACCAGTACCTAGTGTAACCATATAGCTTGATGAAGACTTTTCACCAACTAATGCCTCACCTAATGCTGCCGCATTTGCATCATTTGTAGATGCAATCTTAGCATTAGGGAAATACTTCTTTCCAATTTCATTTAAATCTACATTTGTAAGACCAATATTTGGCATATTTACAATTTTATTATCAATAACTACACCAGGAATACCAAAGCCTACAAAATCAATTGTACCCTTCTTTTCCTTTGCGTAGTTTATAACTCCCTCGCAAACATCCTTAAAAAGATTTTCCTTTGTGGTTTTAACAACGAAGGTATCTACTACCTTATAATCCTCGCAAACTCCAATCTTTACTGTTGTACCACCAACATCAACACCAAAACGCATTTCTTTGTTCCCCCTTATTATCTTCTAAATATATTACGAATTGCATTTATAACATCATCAACTTGCTTACTTTCTGATTTACCAAAGGCACATCTATTTGAAAAGTGCTCACAGTTATTTGTGATTAAATCATAACCACCCTCACCTAAATGATCTCTTGCATAGGATACAGTATCTAAGGGTGATTTTTTTATTTCCTTTTCTTCCTTAGTATATACTCGAACCTCAACAGGACTTCCTTTGCTAAAATCCTCTAAAGTCGTCGTACAAACTCTAGCCTTACTTGGGTCTAATTCTTGGGTATTACCTGTTACTCCAAATTGATATATACAGCTATCATCCTGGTAAATTCCATGGTGGAAATACGCACCACGATTTACTCTAATTTGGTCTCCATATTCTGGCTTCTTTAAAACCCACACAGTAACACCCTCTTCTTTTCTTATTATATTACAAAAAAGTGTAAACTCAAAAAGAAAAAAAGAGGTTATTCCTCTTTTTCCAAAACAATTTCCTCTAACCCTAATTCTTCCATTAAAAATTCAAAATTTTTCTTATGATTTTCTAATGGTTCAATATAATTTGCACAAATAAATACGTTAGAATCCTCATTTTCCTTATAAAATGATGTGTAATAAATATTTTGTCCTTGAATGGAATAATCTCTAAAGCGAGCAATATCCTCTTCCTTATAATTTAAGAAGATTTCAAAGCCAATCATTCGATCACACTTATCTAATTCCTTATCCCCTTCTGTATTATCACTATCATCAGGATTAAAATATGCTTCAGGGTCAGTTACTAAAGTAACCTTATAAGCATTAGGCTTTGCAATCTTTAAGAAGCTTAATCCATAGCTTCTTTTTCTTTCCTTATATTTATTCTTTCTTAATACCTCTAATAAATCCTTGTTAAGGATATATCTTTTAGGGTTCGATGGTTCACTCTTAGGCTTATAGCGAAAGCTTTTAAAGCTTGCTGCTTGAACCAAGAAGGTCATTAAAACAAATCCTATAATCATACATACAGTAACTACAGTTGTATTTATATCCTTAACGGTTATTAATAATATAATTAAGCCAACAGTAATCAAAAATACAATTCCTGTTGCTATCCATAAATATCTAGCTTTAACATTCTTTAAAAACATAATTAAGATTCCTTTACATGGTCAATAAACGCAAAATCGAAATATAAATCCTCACAAAAATGATCATATAGCTTATAAAACTGTGGAACAGGCTTATAAAAATCCATATGTACACTTTTTGGATTAAATACAGCTCCCTGAATAAATGCATGCTTTGTAGATGCAGGTAGCCTCTTGCAATACTCTACCGTTTTTTCATTATTATGCTGGAAGGCAATAAATACTACACTTTTATCTGTATTCTCTAAATCTAATTCAATAAGTCTTTGTCTTAGGCTTGGATAATCAAACTTTGTAACATCAAAGCCTTCCTCATCATTCACTAATACATTAACAAAGGTAGTACCCTTAAATACTCTTGTATATATTTCTATTTTCTCATCATTAAATACTTCTATATTTCTAGCATAATTTAAAGCGAAATGGAAATTATGATATGGCTTGCAATCATAATACCCTAATACACCAGGGTTTAAATCTTCCTTTTCCTTTACCTTAATGCCTAAGAATAAACACATAACCTTTAAAAAGTTATTCATAAACATCACCTACCCCATTATAACATAACAAACAAATATTTTAATCATTCTTTTTAAGTGAAATTATGGTATCATAATAGAAATGATTAAGGAGGTTCCTATGAAACCTAAATTTTTAAACGATAACCCAAAAATTTATTTAGTTGCCCCATCCTTTGGCTGTGTAATAGAGCCCTATCAAACAAGATTGAAGGCTTCTATTGAAAGATTAAAAAAGGAGGGTGCTATAATCACGGAAGGAGAAAACATATGGAAGGCTCAAGGTAAGGTATCCTCTAACACTCCAGAATTAAGAGCCAAGGAAATTCATGATGCCTTCTTAAGTGATGCTGATGCCGTTTTATCTGTTGGTGGTGGAGAGGTAATGTGTGAAATATTACCCTATATTGATTTTGAATTAATTAAAAGAAACCCAAAATGGTTTGTAGGTTTTTCAGATAATACCAACCTAACCTATACAATTACTACAATTTGCGATATTGAAAGCATATATGGTACAAACGCACCATCCTATTACAATTTGGATTATGATGCATTAGATACATGGAATATGCTTCATGGCAAAAAGGAATTTAAGGGCTATAAAAAATGGCAATTAGAAAATAATTCGAAAAGCCCTCTTGTAACCCTAAATCTAAGAAAAAGAACCATCATTAAGCCATATAATTATGAATCTAAGGTTACAGGTAGATTAATTGGTGGCTGCTTAGATTGTCTTGCCAATATATGTGGTACAAAATTTGATCATACAAAGGAATATATCAATAGACATAAGGATGAAGGAATTATCTTCTTTATGGAATGCTGTGACTATACTTCTATTTCCTTAAGAAGAGCCTTATTCCAATTAAAGAATGCAGGATGGTTTGATCATGTATCTATGTTCTTAATTGGTAGATCCTTAAATTATTATGATAAATCCTTTGGAATATCTATGGAAGAATCCTATTTAGATATGCTAAAGGACCTCAATAAACCAATTCTATTTAATATTGATTTAGGTCACCTATCACCATCTATGCCAATGCGCTCTGGAGCATTAGCTACTGTAGAATACAACAAAGATAAAAAGAATATTTTCATCACATATAATGATTAAAGGGCGCTAAAATGCGCCCTTTTATAATTCTTACTTCTTTTATAATTTTTAACTCCAGAAGTTAGGAACTTCTTTATCTCCAGGTAAATCGTCACCAAAGCTTTGCGCAATAATGTCTAAGACTACCTGTTCTTCTTTAATTATTGGTTTAGTATATTCTTTCATGATAAAATCCCCTGTAATACTGCATTTTGTTCTTCCGTTAAGCCTAATTCACTCAAATGATCTATATAATACTCTGCTAAGGTCTTAACGCTATAGCATGTTTCACTCATATAAAAGGTTTCCCCGTTAATTATTACAAAAGCTTGAGCATAAACTAGTGATGCATAATTTTCTTCTTCTGTAGGAATAACTGTAGCCCACTGAGCATAGCTTCCGTTTTCATCTTGAGTTACAACTCCATCAAGAATAGTTACCATAGCTGGTGTACAGATATAGGAATCATAATTAATTCCATCCTTAGATAATATTACACCGAAGGAAGCATTTGCGTCTGTAGCTAAAATATATTCATATAAATCCTTATCTAAGAAAGCACCAAATCTTATCTTCATATTGCTATAAGAATAATTCGTTTGCTCATAGCTTGAAGTTGTCTTTACATAAATAGCAATATCGAATTGATTGTTTGTTGCTGCATAACAAGCGAATAATCCACTTGTATGATTATATCTTACAGTGTTTCTTTCGATTGTTTCCTTTGCAACTACTAAGGATGCTGCGTAGGTTGTTGCATCAATAGATAAATTAAAGGATGTACTTTCACTCATAGAAGCATATCTCTTAAGATAATTATTAGATGCCGTTCCATTTCCTAAATATTTTCCACCAGAATCCTTTAGAGAAATTGTACCTGCAACTGAACCTGCACCAACAGTTAAGATATTTGCAGCACCTAAAGCAGTTATCTTATTCTCCTTTACTGTAATTGGAGTTTGTGTATGATTATTTCCTTCTCCTCCACTAGATGTTGTTGCAACTGCACCAAGTGCATATGAATAACTATCAATATCTAATGGTGTAATAACTATTTCCTTTCCTGTAGTTATTTCACTTGCGCTTGTTGCAAGCTGGTATTGATATCCATCTATTGTAACA
>JAFPIE010000174.1 GCA_017388605.1 Acholeplasmatales bacterium
AAATCCAGATTCTAACACTAAAAATGCTGGTTTCTCTATCGAGGAAAGAAATAAGATGACCGAGCTTTTAGCTAGTGGCTTCACAGATACCTTTAGATATTTATATCCAGAAAGGGTTCTATATTCCTGGTGGAGCTATCGCTTCAATGCGAGATTAAATAATGCTGGATGGAGAATTGATTATTTTATTGTTTCCAATCGTATTAAGGATAAGGTAAAGGATTCTATAATCGATACAGATATTATGGGTTCTGATCATTGCCCTGTTGAGCTAATTATAGAAATTTAGGTGATATTATGCTAATTAACGAAATGCTTGGAATTAAATATCCTATTATTCAGGGTGCAATGACTTTGATTACGGATGGTAAATTTGCCTCTACCGTATCGAATGCCGGTGGTCTTGGAATTATTGCATCAGGTGAATGGGATAAGAATAGAGTAAGAGAAGAAATTCATATCGCAAGAAGCTTAACAGATAAGCCCTTTGGCGTCAATTTATATATGATGAGTCCGTATGTTGAGGATATCGTTGATTTAATCATAGAAGAAAAAATACCTGTGGTTACTACAGGTGCACATTCTCCTGAAAAATATATAAAGAGATTTAAGGAAGCTGGATGTAAGGTATTCCCTGTTGTAGCTAGTGTTACTATGGCAAAACGAATTGAGCGTTTTGGTATTGATGGTGTTATTGCAGAGGGAATGGAATCGGGTGGACATGTAGGTGAGGCAACAACGATGTCTCTTTTACCGCAGATGGTTAAGGCACTAAAGGTTCCTGTAATCGCTGCAGGAGGTATCGCATCAGGAAGCCAGATGACTGCCGCATTAGCTATGGGAGCTTCTGGAATTCAAATTGGCACAATTTTGCTTGCTAGCGAAGAATGTGATGTTCATGAGAATTATAAGAAGGCTATTCTTAAGGCACATGATAATGACACTACGGTAATCCTTAAAAATACAGGTGCCCCAGTACGTGTTTTAAAGAATCGTCTTGCAAGAAAATATTTAGAGATGGAAAGAAATAATTCCATAGATGAAGAAGCATTAAAGGATAGCTTTGATGCATTATTTAGAGGCATATTCCAAGGAGATTTAGAAAATGGCTCTATGCCTTTAGGACAAATTGCTGGCTTGATAGATGAAATAAAGCCAGTAAAAGAAATTTTAGATGATATCATGAGGGAATCTGTTATAGCATATGACTCCTTAAGTGATAACATAAATAAATTAAAGGAGATGAAATAGTTATGCTTTCAGAATTTTTAAAATCGAGAATGAAAGATGCTAAGGCACTTTGTATTGAGCTTAGAAAAACATTTAAATATGTTAGTGTGCTTGGTACTGATGTACGTGTACAAAGTGTTATGGCAAACCGTATGTCAACTTCAATTCAGGATGAAGGTTTAGGCTCTGAATGTGGCTTCGTCGTAAAAATGAAGAACGACAATGCATTCTTTGAATATTCCTTAGATGATATATTAGGCGATAAAGAAGAATTAGCAAAAAAGATTATTAGCTCTTTAAAAATAGATAAGGAGCTAGAGGAAAAAATGATTCAAACAGGGGACATTTCAGATGAGCCTTTAGAAAAATCATTTATAAGAGAATCTGATTTAGATTCCTATAGTGTATCGGATAAGCTTGAATTTGTTACAAAGCTTAAGGATTTAATGCTTACTAAATCAGAAAATATTTTAAATGCTGTTGCTGTAATTCAGACATTAAATGTTTCTAAAATTTTTGTGACAGAGCATAGAACTCTTGATCAAAATTACACTTGGGTAAATGGTAATTTAGTATTAGTTTATCGTGAAAATGATCAGGTAGTACAGTGCCGTGAGGGTGCATGGGATATTACAGTGAAAAAGACTATGGAGGAATTGCCAAAGAAAATGGATAAGCTTTTAGATAAGGCTCATCATTTAGCATTCGCAAAGCCAATTGAACCAGGTATGTATGATATTATTACAGATCCATCTATTACAGGCTTAATTGCTCATGAGGCATTTGGCCATGGTGTTGAAATGGATCAATTCGTTAAGGATAGAGCCTTAGCTAAGCAATATGTTGGTAAATATGTTGCATCCCCAATTGTAAATATGAGGGATGGTGCTGCAAGTGTTGTATCTACAGCTTCCTATTTCTTTGATGATGATGGAGTATTAGCTCAGGATACATTAATTATTAAGGATGGTATTTTAGTTTCTGGTATTTCTGATATGGCCTCTGCCCTACAGCTTGGCACAAAGCCTACAGGAAATGGTAGAAGAGAAGCATTCAGCCATAAGGCATATACAAGAATGACAAATACATTCTTCCTACCAGGCAAGGACAAGCTTTCTGATATGATTAAGAGTGTTAAGCATGGTTATTATATTTGTGAAACCAATAATGGTATGGAGGACCCTAAGAACTGGGCAATTCAGTGCGTAGCTGAATATGGTATTGAAATTGTAGATGGAAAGCTTACCGATAATTGGGTATCCCCTGTTGTTATGAGTGGCTATGTTCCTGATTTATTAAAATCTATTACTATGGTTTCTGATGGCCTTGAAATTGAAGGTGCTGGTGCTTGTGGTAAGGGCTATAAGGAATGGGTTAGAGTTACAGATGGTGGTCCATCTTTGAAAGCGAAGGTGAAGCTAGGATGATCGATTTAGAGCAATTAATAAAGAAGAATAAAAACGTTAGTGGCTATAGAATTCTAAATATAATTCAGGAATCCTTCCAGCTTTTCTTTGTACATAAGAACCTAGAAACTATCCGTAATAATGAGGTATCTCAGCTTAAGGTTACCATTTATGTAGCTCATGATGGCTTTATGGGTGAATCTGAATTCCAGGTTTATAAGGCATATAGTGAGGCTGAAATTGAAGAAAAGATTAGCCAGGCTGTAGATAAGGCTAAATTAATCAATAATGAATATTTTGAATTACCTAAAAAGGAAGTTAAATCCTTTGAAAGTGATTCTAATTTCAATGATTATTCTAAAGAAGAAATTGCAAAGATGACACAAGAGGCATGCTTTAAAGCAGATTCATTTAAGGATGGATCTATCAATGCACTTGAAATCTTCATTACTAAGAATAAGATTAATATTAAGAATTCAAACGCCTTAGATATGACTCAGGTAAAATATGATGCAATGGTTGAAGCTATTCCTACATGGAATGGTGAAAAGGAATCTGTTGAATTATATGAGCAATATCATTTTAATGAATTTGATGCAAAGAAGCTTACTGCAGAAATCTATGATAAGATGAATGCTGTTAAAGCTAGATATGAGGCCGTAAAGCCAGAAAAGCTTGGTAATATAAATGTTCTTTTAAGACCAACAGAATTAGAGACTCTTTTAGGTGAAATTACTTATGATTTAAATTTTGGAGTTGTATATTCTCATTCGAATAAGAATCCTATAGGAACGAATTTACAGGAGAATGCTTTAGGAGATTTATTAAATATTTCTAGAGTTGGAATGGTAAAGGGATCTGTAAATAGCTCTCATTTTGATGAAAATGGTACTACATATAAGGATACATTAGTTGTAGAGAATGGTATTGTTAAATCCTATTGGGGTAATATGAAGTTTGCTCAATACCTAAAGGTAGAGCCAACAGGTAATTTACCTATTGTAAAACTAGGTTTAGGAAATAAATCCATAGATGAATTAAAGAAGGAGTCATATTTAGAGTGTGTTTCTATGTCTGGAATTCAAGTAGATTTATTATCCGATTATATTGGTGGAGAGGTAAGATTAGGCTATTATTTTGATGGTGCTAAAATCATTCCTGTTACAGGTATTTCCATTAGTGCAAGATTATCCGATGTATTAAAGAATATGTATTTATCTAAAGAAGAAGAGGTTCAGGATGGATACTATGGACCAAAGCTTGCATTATTTAAAGGATTCAATATCCAATAATATATATTATAAAGATGAAATAGATCGAATTTTTTATGATTCGGTCTATTTTTTTGCATTGGTCACATTTTGCAACAAAGAAGTAATAAAATAAAGCTGCAATCAGGGTTGAGGGCACAAAAAAATGGTAATGAAAAGGAGAATGAAAAAAAGATAAAATAGTTGTTGACACTGTAAGTGGCAAGTGATATAATGAACAAGGCTTCGCAAAATCTGAGAGGCCAAAACTTAGGTCTTTGAAAACTATATATGACGAACTAAAACGTGTAGAATAAACGAACAAGCA
>JAFPIE010000175.1 GCA_017388605.1 Acholeplasmatales bacterium
TGATAATCCTAAGAATGCCATTGCCATTAAAGCTGCAGTAATAAGGGCAATAGGAATGCCCTTAAATGCCTTAGGGCAATCAGAGGCATCAAGCTTATATCGGATTGTAGAAAAGACGAAGATGATAATCGCAAATCCCAAGGAGGTACCTAAGGCAGTTGCCATGGAGGTACCAAAATCTAATCCTTGGTCTGTATTTCCTTGAACCACACCTAAAACGGCACAATTCGTCGTAATAAGTGGTAAATATACACCTAAGGCTTTATAAAGTGTTGGTGAATATTTTTTTATAACCATTTCAATTAACTGAACTAAGGATGCAATAACTAAAATATAGGTTATGGTATCCATAAATGGAATACCTGCTAAAGCAAGTAATTGATAGATTGGCCAACAAATCGCACTAGCAAGTACAATGACGAAGATTACAGCAATACCCATACCTAAGGAAGCTGTAGGCTTTTTCGATACACCTAAGAATGGACAAATACCATAAAACTGAGAAAGGATGACATTATTTATAATGGCATAATTTACCATTACCAGTAAAAACATAATGATATAATTCATATTATTTCACTGCCTCCTTTTCTAGCTTCTGATCCATATTCTTTTTTTCTAAAGCCTTCTTTTCCTTTTCTATTCTAGCAATTTTACTATCCTTTCTATTCTTCATATAGGCCAAGAAGGCTAAAACAGATCCTAATGTTAAGAACCCGCCAGTAGGCTGAACAAAGATAGGAATTGCAAGATTGCTTGGATAAATTTGGAATACAATCTTTACAGGTAGTGGGAAATATACTCCTATAGTAATTGCCCCAGTACCAAGTATTTCTCTAATGAAGGCAATAATACAAATAGCCATAGTAAAGCCAACACCTGTACCTACGGCATCTACTAAGGAATAGGCAACACCATTTTTAGAAGCAAAGGCTTCTGCTCTACCTAAGATAATACAGTTAACAACAATTAAGGAAATAAACACTCCAAGACCAGAATATAATGCTGGAATGAATGCCTCGCATAGCATTTTAACAATCGTTACAAATGTCGCAATAATGATAATATAGCATGGAATTTTAGCTTCAGAAGGTATTATATTTCTTAATAAAGAAATTAATACATTAGAGCCAATTAATACAAGTAAAACCATAATTCCCATGCCAAATGCGGCTTCTATTGATTTTGTTGTAGCCAAAGTAGAGCCCATACCAAGTAAGGATACAAATACTGGATTTTCTGTAATAATTCCAGCAAGTAATGTTTTCTTTAAGGAAATCTTTTTCATAATGCTTCCTCCTCTACTACAGCTAAAACCATTTGCTTAACTAAGGTTGCACCAAAGGTAGCACCACATTTTACATCTATATTATTTAATTCTTCTTTAGATAATGTATCTATATCCGTTCTATCCTCTTTACCATAGATATTGATTTCTATGACATTTTCCTTTGAGGATGGATATTTATTTTTCACATGAGAATTTACAGTATCCTGGAAGGATTCTGTATTTACTAAGAATTCAACATCTATAACATTACCATCTAAAATACCTATCATTAAGGATATTTCACCATAAGCATTTTTACCACTTGTAGTATAGATATATCCTATAGTTTGATGATTTTTATCATAGGCTATTCTTTTTTCTTTTATATATCCTTTTTCATCCTTTGTAAAATCAACACTTTCACTAGAATCATAATCTATAAAAATCTTTGTGTAGGTCTCCTTTATTTTTTCCTCATCGCTTTTAGCAATAATAGGACTT
Source organism: Acholeplasmatales bacterium (assembly GCA_017388605.1). The sequence goes on from JAFPIE010000175.1 coordinate 1,772, forward strand.
GTTAGCATATTCATTAAAGCAATTAGGGTTGCACAAACAAGTGCGATAGCTCCTAAGATTAAAGAAACATATGTGTATCTTTTCATAAGCTACCACCACCTTTTGATGTAAGGATATAGGCAACAATAATACCAATAAATAATGTAATTGTTGCGCATAAAATTAGATTTTCCTTCCATGTATATTTATTTGGCTTACCTCTCATAAAATAATCAATACATGGAGTGAACATATTCATAATTAAAATAGAGAATGCAGCTCCCTCAGGGTATGAACCACAAATACGAATTAATGCAGTAATCATACCGGCTAAGGCTGCATAATAA
>JAFPIE010000176.1 GCA_017388605.1 Acholeplasmatales bacterium
CAACATCAGGAAGTAAGCCTGTCATTTCCTTGAATTGATCCTTTGCCTCAATTCCAACTACGCTTTGGAAATCTCTTACCATAAGTGGGAATGGATGAGGTCCTACAACAGAGCCAATACAATAAATACAATCCTTATATTCTCTTAAATATGCACTAAATGCGGCATCTACAGCCTCCTTTAGGGTTTGCTGTCCATCGGTAACCTCGATAACATTTGCACCTAAAAGCTTCATTCTACTTACGTTTGGTGCTTGCTTTTTAATATCTACAGCACCCATATAAATATCACATTCAAGGCCAAAGTAAGCTGCAGCTGTAGCTAAGGCAACACCATGCTGTCCTGCACCAGTTTCAGCAATAATTTTCTTTTTGCCCATGAATTTGGCAAGTAATCCCTCACCCATACAGTGATTGATTTTATGAGCACCTGTATGGTTTAAATCCTCTCTTTTTAAATAGATTTGAGCACCACCACAGTACTTGGATAATCTTTCACAATGATATACTGGAGTAGGTCTTCCTTGGAATTCCTTTCTGATTCTTCTAAGCTCATTAATAAACTGACTAGAATGACAAATGGTTTCATAGGCATGTGTAATTTCTTCAAATGCTGGCTTTAATTCTTCTGGTATATATGCTCCACCATATTTACCAAAAAAGCCCTCTCTATTTGGATAATTCTTTAAATATGTTTCAAAATCTACATCCTTTATTTTCATATCAAATACCTACACTTTCTTAAAACAATTATACCAAATTTTCTATTGCTTTTCACTAAATAAAATGTTATCTGAAAAATGTTTTGAATATAGCTTTAATAATTCTTCTTCAGTTATATTTCTTTTCACATCCCCAGATATATCAACGACTACCTTTCCCTCATTTAAAATGATAAGCCTTGTACCATATTTTAATGCCATTTTTAAATTATGCGTAATCATTAAGGTTGTAACATTTTTTTCGTTTACAATCCTATTTGTTATTTCCATAACAACATCCTGCGTGTTAGGGTCTAGGGCTGCAGTATGCTCATCTAAAAGTAATAATTCTGGGTTTGAATTCGAAGCCATATATAAAGTTAAGGCTTGTCTTTGACCTCCAGATAATTTTTTAGCTTGCGTTTCAAATTGCTCCTCAAGATGTAAGCCATAATTTTTTACATCTGATTTTGCATTTTCTTTAATCATTTTTCTATAGCCAAAGAATGTCATTGGATAATCAACATTCTTTTTAAATGGCTCAAGGTGTAAAAGTCTTCTAAAAAAGTAAAAGCTCGGTGCTTTTTTTGACAATAAAACATTATCATAAACTCTTAAATTGGGTGCTGTTCCTCTTAATGGGTCTTGGTATACAATACCTACATATTTTGTTCTTGTTTGCTGAGGCATTTTATCTAATGTTTTATCATTTAATTTGATATTTCCTACATAAGGAATAGTACCTAAAATCGCATTAAATAATGTAGATTTACCTGCACCATTAGATCCAAGCAATACTACAAATTCACCATCATCAACCTCTAGATTGAAATCTTTTAATACCATTTTTTCTGTTGGACTTCCAATATCGAAGCCGACACTTAAATTCTTAACACTAAGCATTAGAGGACGCCCCCTCTTCTTTTTTATTTAGTTCTTTTACTCCTTCTAATTTCCTTTTTTTCTTAATATTATCGATAATAGCACCTACAAGTAAAATAACAACTAAAAAGCTTGCTTGAATCATTTGTAAATCTCTTGCTTGAATGAAAGAAAATTCAAGAATAAAGGAATAGATTAAACGATAAATAATAGAACCTATTAATATACCAACTAGCATTAAATCAATATTATGCTTTTTAAAGGTAATTACTTCACCTATGATAATTGTTGCAACACCAACAACCATTACTCCTTTTTCAACATTAGTAGAATAATTCGCACTAAATTGAGTAAATAGAGCACCAGCCAAGCCAACAAGACCATTCGATAGCATCAAGCCAATAATTTTCATATTATCTGTTGAAATACATTGTGTCTTTGCCATTTGCTCATTATCCCCTGTACAACGAATAGAAAGACCAAGCTTTGTTCTAAAAAACATAGCCATTAATCCCATTAGTACAATAACTATACCAAGTAAAATGAGTAGCTTATATACATCATTATTTGGGAATATTGTATAATTCGCAAGGCCTTCTTGTGTATATCCCTTTAAAGCAATGGAGGCATTTCCATTTGCCACAATTAAATTAACTGAATAGAATGCCGTTAGGGTTAATATTCCGCTTAAAATAGCATTTATTTTTAATTTAGTATGTAATAGTGATGTAACTAAGCCTGCGAGTGAACCACCTATGAATGCGGCAAGTAAAGCAAAATAAGGGTTTACTGCCTTACAAAGCTTTGCGCAAATTACAGCACCAAAGGCATAAGATGCTTCTATTGTTAAATCAGTTATATTTAAAATACGGAAGGACAAAAATACACCAAGTCCTAAAATCGTAAATATTAATGCTATCGAATATGTGTCAATGTTCATATTGACACCTCCTCACTATGCTGCTAAATCTTTTGCTTTTGCCTTCAATTCCTCTGGAATAGAAATATTTGCATTATTTACAAAGATGGAATTGTAATATAATGCTAATTCATCAGAAGAATAAACTTTTACTGGAATATCCTTAACCTCTTTACCAGAAATAATATCTACTGCCATATCTGCAGTATCCTTGCCAAGCTGTACATAATTAATAGAATAGCCCATCATACCGCCATCCATAATTTCAGAATCTGCTGCACAATAGCATGGAACCTTTGCATCAATTAATATTGTAGATAGGGTAGACATTGCAGATGCTACATTATTATCATCTGTTACAATTAATGCATCAATTTTAGAAACTAAGGCATTTGCAACTTCTGTAATTTCTGCTGGTGAATTTACTTGTCTATCATAAAGTGTAAATCCTTTTTCCTTAGCAAGCTCTTCAAGTCTATTAAAGTTTGCAACAGAATTGGCTTCACCACCAGTATAGATATATCCGATATTTTTTAAATCTGGGTCTACCTTATAGGCAAGCTCAAGCTGCTTTTCTAAATCAACAGCATCACATGTACCAGTTACATTTCCTTCTGGGGATGAAAGATTAGATACAACATCTGCTGCAACAGGATCAGATACAGCGGCAAATACAACCTTTGTATTTGTTCCTACAAATGCAGTTTTAGCTGCAATCGCAACAGGGGTTGCAATACAAATAACTACATCTGTATTTGCTTGCTTTAATGTTGCCATAGTTTGAGATATGATACTTGAATCAGCTGCACCATCGTATTTTGTTAAGGTATATTTTGTCTCATCAAGCTTATCCACAACCTCTTGTACAATTGCGTCCTCTATCATATTTAAAGAGGTATGACTCATGTACTTTACAACAGCTATTTTTTCTTCTCCTGTTCCGATTTGATTGGCATGAATGTCAACCTCATCATTATTTCCTCCACAGGATGCTAAACATAATGCTCCTATAGATAATGCTATAAATCCTACTGTTCTTTTGAATAATTTTTTCATAATTTTTCTCCTTTTCTATTATTCATTTTTTGATGGAGAATAATGGCTTAATAATAAAAAAAGCCTGTCCAAAATTAGGACAAGCGTAAAAACCTGCGGTACCACCTAAATTGCTTAATTATAAGCCACCTCTTCGAATGCCATCACATTCTAGCTCTATAACGGGAGCTCCCGTTTTTGGCTACTTCATTCACCAAAACCCTCATTGGCCCACTTTCAATTCCGCTTTAACAAGGCTTCCACCCACCCTTGCTCTCTATTTATGCGCTAACTGACTAACTTCCAATTCAACGGTTTCTTTGATTTTATATCATAAATTCACCTTTGTCAACGATTCTTTTGGACAAAAAATAAATTTTTGTTTAATTGGTCTTTATATATTTCTTATAAGTATATTCAAAATCCTCTTGTGCATTTTCATTTAAATTATCACAATCTGCATTATAGAATTCAAAATCCTCATCATCCATTATAGGATTATGTGTATCGAAAGATAGTTCAATCGATTCATCTAGCATTTCGAATAAACGCGTTTTTGCCATACCCTCTATTCCATAGCCTACACCATCAATTACTAAATAAGGCATAGAATCCTCATCTGGATTAAAATAGGATAGGCCAATAGGCTTTATGATAAAATCCCATGAATCCTTACCATAAATAAGTTCAACATTTATGGCATATCTTAAATCTAATATAGATAAATCCTTTAGGTTATTTTTCCCGTTAAATTCATATTTTTTATTATCAATAATCAAATAGCATTCCTCATAATTCGATACTCTTAGAGAGGATATAATAGATAATACAGTATAATCTAGATTATATCTTATAGGTATATACATTCTTCGGTTAAATAAATCTGGATATTCCTTTAACTTTATAGATACAACCATCCATCTTCTTCTATATTCCTTTAAAAGAAGATTTAATACCTCCATATCATCATGAATTGCTAAGGCATCTAATATCCTATAGGATAAATCACGAGATAAGGATTCATCTGTAATACGCTCTAAAAATTTCAATAATTCCTCTGGATCTATTTTATGATTTTGGTAGGAATCCTTAATAATTTCATAAGCATTTTTTCTTAATTCATTTCCAAACATAATATACCAACTATTTTAATACG
>JAFPIE010000177.1 GCA_017388605.1 Acholeplasmatales bacterium
GACAAAGCTTGATGGTGATACAAGAGGTGGTGCTGCCTTATCGATTAAGGAAATGACGGGTATCCCTATTAAGATTATGTCTACAGGTGAAAAGCTTGATGCGATGGAAATCTTCTACCCAGATCGACTTGCGGATCGTATCCTAGGTATGGGTGATGTATTAACCCTAATTGATACCGTTCAGGAAAATATCAACGAAGAAGAAATGCAGCAAATGGCTGAAGAGATGATGAAGAACAATTTCAACTATAATGATCTTTTAAAGCAATTTAAAATGATCAAGAGAATGGGTTCTATCTCTAAGCTATTAGGCTTCTTACCGGGTATGGGACAAATGAAGCAGGCAATGTCTCAGGTAGATGATAAGGCCTTCGATAAGATTGAAGCAATTATCTATTCTATGACAGAAAAGGAAAGATTACATCCTGAATTAATCGATAAGGATTTCAAAAGAAGAGATCGTATTGCGAAGGGTTCTGGTAGATCCATTCAAGAGGTTAATCGTCTAAGAACTATGCTTGAGCAGATGAAAAAGACAATGAAGCAGATGAAGAATATGGATGAATCGGATGCGAAAAGAATGTCTCAACAAATGAAAAATGGAAATTATTCTGGCTTCTCCCAGCCAAAGCAAAAGAAGGGCAAGGGAAAAGGCAAGGGTGGCTTCCACTATTAAAAAATAATCCATGAATTTCATGGATTTTTCATTCGAAGGAGGATATATGAGGCTCGTTACAAGTATATATACTATGGAACAATTAAATAGCTTAGCACCATATCTTGATATGGCCTTATTAGAATATAAGGATACCTCCTTAAATTATAAGGATTTAGATTTAGCTTTAGCTATTGATTTTTGTAAAAAAAATCATATAGATATTGTATTATCTATGGATAAAATATATGAACCTACGAATATAGATATTGCCAAGGAATATTTAATAAAATATAAGGATTTGGTTCAATACTTTTATGTTACCGATTTAGGTGTTTGTAATTTGGCAATAAAGCTAAATATAGAGGATAAAATCATCTATGACCCAAAAACTATGATTACAAATTCCTTAGATTTTAATTCCTATGCAGCCTTTGGCTTTCATGCTTTAGGCATTTCATCAGAGATTACACTTAAGGATGTACTTAAAATCAATGAAAAAGCACAAAAAAATGCCTTTTATCAGGTTTTTGGTGAAAGATTGATGTTCTACTCAAAAAGAAAATTAATTTCTTTATATTCTATAAAAAACAATACAGAATACCCAAAGAGTGATGTCTATTTTAAGGAAGCAACAAGAAATGATTATTTTCCTGGAGAAGAAAATATAAATGGAACGATAATGTATAGATCCTATTTGATTTCTTATTTAGAGGAATTAAATGAATTAAAGGATATTGCCTATGGATTTATGGAAAGCTATAAGGTAAGTGATTCTATTATGGCCTCTGTTTTTAAAATTTATAAGGAAGCCTTAAATGGAAATCTAATGCTTAAGGAATTTAATGCATTAAATTTAAATACGAATAAAGGCTTTGCCTATAAGGATTCTGTATACCAAAAGGAGGAGCTAAAGCTATGAGTAAATATGAATTATTAGCTCCTGCAGGAGATTTAGAAAAGCTAAAGGTAGCCATCCTTTATGGAGCGAATGCTGTATTTATTGGTGGACTTAGATTCTCACTTAGAAGTAGAGCATCAAATTTCACTATAGAGGATATTAAGGAGGGCTGCATTTTTGCTCATAAGCATGGAGCAAAGATACATGTAACCTGTAATATCGTAATGCATGAGGCCGATACAGATGAAATCTTAGAATATTTAAAGGCTTTAGAGGCTGCAGGAGTAGACTGTATTATTGCATCTAGCATATATATCTTAAAGCTCGTTATAGAAAATACTCATATGGAGGCCCATGTATCTACTCAAGAATCTGTTGCAAACCCTGAGGCAATTGATTTTTTTCAAAAACTTGGAGTCAATCGAGTTGTTTTAGCAAGAGAATTAACCCTAGATGAAATTGAAGTTTGTAAGAAGAATTCTAAAGTCGATATTGAAGCCTTTATTCATGGTGGTATGTGTGTATCGTTTAGTGGTAGATGTATGCTATCGAATAATATGACCAATAGAGATGCCAACAGAGGTGGCTGTGCACACTCCTGTAGATGGAATTATGATTTAGTGAAGGATGGAATAACCTATAACCCTAAGGGAGATTATTTTGCGATGTCCTCTAAGGACTTATGTGCAATTAAGGCGATTCCAAGGCTTATGGATATTGGTGTAGATTCCTTCAAGATTGAAGGTAGAATGAAATCCTTACATTATATTGCAACGGTAGTAAATGCCTATAGAAGAATTATCGATGAATATGAACAAACGGGTAAGGTTTTAGATTATAATGTATACATTAAGCAAATCGAAAAGGCAGAAAACAGATTGACCTCTACAGGCTTCTTATTTGGAGATACTACAATTCATGAGCAATTATATGATTTAAATTTAACTGTACCTACTAAGGATTTTATTGGTATCGTTAGAGGATATGATGAAAATACACATATGGTATATATTGAGCAAAGAAATTATTTCTTACCGAATACTACCATTGAGGTATTTTCCCCAAGAGGAACCTTTAATCTAGATATTAAGGAAATCTTTGATGAGGATGGAAATAGTGTTGATGCGGCAAGGCATCCACTACAAAAGCTTCATTTTAAGAGTGATATTCCATTATCTGAATTTGATTTATTGAGGTTAGCTTAATGGAATTTGAGTTAAAGGGAATCAAATTTAAGGTTGAATTCATCCTTAATAAAAGAAAAAGAGGCTGGAGCATTAAATATAAGGCTCCTGACACATTCTTATTTCAAACGAATAAAATGATGACGGATGAGGAAATATATCTTGAGATGTCTAAGCATTATAGATTCATTAAAAGATGTATGACGACAGTAGAAAAAAACTTCCATCAATCCATTCACCTATTTGGAATAGAATATGAGCTTCAAATTATAGAATCAGATTTAAGAAAAATGATTCTTATGGGAAATAAGGCTATTTTATATACAGATACAAATGATAAGGAAATCAATCAAAAAATAGTGGATAGCTTTTATAAAGAGAATTTATCCTATTTCGTGAATAATCATATTGAGCTTGCGAAAGCGAAAATGAATATTTTATTTCCTATTCAAATAGAATATAAAAAGGTGAAAACCTATTATGGAGAATGCTTTCCAAAAAGAAGATTAATTATATTCCAAGAATCCTTAGCGAAATATAATGAGGAATTCATTTTATCTGTAATCTATCATGAATTATGTCATTTCTATTATCAAAATCATCAAAAAGCATTTTATGATAGGCTAGAAGAAGTATTTCCTGGATATAAGAGTATTCAAGCAAGACTAAGAAGAACAAAATATAATGATATGTATTAGTTCTTGATTTTTTGAAGTTTTTAGGTATAATTTATATATGTATTTTTATGGAGGACTATAAAATGGTAAACGCAAAACAAATTGATTTAACCGTATCAGGTAAGAAGGAGCTTGAAGAAGAGCTAGAGTGGAGAAAGGTTTCCGAAAGAGATAGAATCAAGGAAGCTATTAAGGTTGCTCGTGAGCAAGGTGACTTATCTGAAAACGCTGATTATACATCTGCAAGAGAAGAGCAATCTAAGAATGAGGCTCGTATTACAGAAATCGAAGACATGCTAAAGCATGCAAGAATTGTTGAAGTCACAACAATTAAGATTCGTTATGTTGCAAAGAATTTAGTTAAGGAATTCCAAATTTGTGGTTCTGAAACAGATCCATTTTCAGGTAAGATTTCTAATGAATCTCCACTTGCTAAGGCTGTATTAGGTCATAAGGCTAAGGACCATGTATTTATGACTACAGAAACTGGCAAGGACATTGAAATCGAAATTTTAGAGATTAAGTAATTAAAATTGCTAAAAAATCCTTTACCTAAAGGATTTTTTTAACGCCAAAAGGCTTGAATTTTTATAAATACATTGTTATAATGAATATACAAAGAGCTATTAAAAAATTTAGGAGGAAAAAATGAACAAATCGGAAATTGTTGCTACAATAGCAGACGAATTAGATGTAACACGTAAGGATGCTGAAAAAGCAGTGGATACTGTTTTTAAGATGATTACTCAGGCATTAGAGGATGGCGATAAGGTAGTTATTTCTGGCTTTGGTACATTCGAAGTTAGAACTAGAGTCGCTAGAGAGGGTAGAAACCCTAGAACTGGTGAGATCGTATCTGTACCAGCTCAGAAGACACCTGCATTCAAGGCTGGTAAGGTTTTAAAGGACGCTGTAAATAAATAGAGCATCATGCTCTATTTTTTTTCGATTACATATGGATGCATTTTTAGCTATATACGACGATAACATTCAAGCCTTAAGAGAATATTTAGAGCTTGGTGATGTCAATATAAAAAATGAAAGAGGAATGAGTCTTTTACATTCAGCTATTTTATTTTCTAATTCCGAAATTTTTGATTTATTACTTGAAAGCTATATCAATGTGAATATGAAAGACAACTATGGGAATACTCCATCTCATTTATGTGTCATTCATAATAGGCTTGGCTTTTTAAAGATGCTGATTAGGCATAATGCAGATTTAAATATAAAAAATGATGAAGGTCAAACTCCATTATATAAAGCCTGTCTTTTGGGTAGAGAGAACATGATTTCTTTATTATTAGAAACTCAAAAATTTGATTTAAATATGATGGATAATAATGATGAATCTATGTTTTTTGCATTAACAAGAAGTAGAAATTTCGATTTATTGAACAAGGTAATCCTAGATGATGAAATTGTAAATCGACCAAATTATAAGGGTGAAGCTCCAATTCATATTGCAGCTAGAAGTGGTGATGTAAAAATCTTAGATTATTTAATACAGCATAAAGCTTTAGTCAATCTAAAGACCAATCAAAAGGAAACTCCTTTATTTTATGCTGTAAGAGGAAGAAGCTTAGATTGTATTGATCTATTACTTAAAAATGGTGCCATTTTAGATTGCAAAAATAAAAATGGAGAAACTATTTATGATTTAGTTGAGGTAGATTCTATTGTAGAATCTATCGATGAAAAAAGAATAAAATATCATCAGGATGAATATATTTCATCCTATCCACTTCATTATGCTATTCTTATTGAGGATTTTATTTTAGTTAAAAAATATGCAAATTTAAGGAATATTTATAGAGTGGATTCTTATGGTTTTACTCCTAAACAAATAAATGAGTTCATAAAGAACGAAAGAATAGAAAAAATATTAAATGAAATTAAGTAATTTACTTGATTTTTATCAATAGAGAGTATGTCACCTTGACTCTAAGGTGAATGAATTTTGAAATTTTGGCAATAACTTGCCAAATTTTCTTTTTATCATCCTTTAGTATTTCAATTATTTGACATTCAGGTTATAATTAAATAAATATAACGATAAATTATTCAACCATGCTTTTTCTGCATATATGGAGAATAAGGAGGATTGGTTTAAACTATGATGAGAAAAAGAGTATTGTTTATTTTTTTAGGCATAGGTGTTTTTGCGACAATTTTCCTTGTCATTTGGATGGTATATGATTCTTATTTTTGCCTTTCATTTACCCCTTCGGGATATCAAAATAATAAGATATTTGATGTTTTGATAGAAGATATAGTTGGCGAATCATTTGAGAATAATATTATTGATTTTCA
>JAFPIE010000178.1 GCA_017388605.1 Acholeplasmatales bacterium
CTTCAGCAGCTTCCTCTTCAGCAGGAGCTTCTTCCTCTTCATAAGGATTACCTTGCTCTTCAGGCTCTTCTTTCTTCTTTTCCTCTTCGCCATATTCTGCAGCGTAGATTGCTTCATCCTCTTCAGTTAATGCGAATGGATCTTCCTTCTCTTTTCTTTCCTTTTCTTCCCTTTCAGCCTGTTCTTCAGCTTCCTTAGCTGCTTGCTTTTCTTCCTTCTTCTGCTGAATCTTCTCTTCAGCTTCCTTAGCAATTACAGCTGCCATAAGGTCAAAGTTTCTAATACGTAATATTTGAATAACAACGCCTAAAATGAAGAATACGATATATGCAATACCAACAACTAATAATAAAATGTTAGATGTTAATATAGTAAAATCAGTGATCGCCATTGAAATAAAGAATGGTAAGCCTAAGCCTGTAGCTAGGATTAAAGAAATTAATACCCAGTCTGTCTTGATTGGCTCTGTGCTACGGAAATTACGGAATACAAATAATAATGCAGTTAATACTAAACCAATTAGTAATGCAATACCAGATGTTAAATAAACTGTAACTGCGCCAGCAGGAAGCTTAACATTATTAAGCATTAGTCTATATAAATCACCAGTTCCTAGTGCATATGCTGTAGCGATTGCAACTAAGCCGATAGCAATGATTGAAATAACTACTGCAGCAAGTACATTATACTTACTGAAGATATTTCTATAATATGTTCTAGCCTTATCACGGTTTGTATCATAAATAATATCCTTATTGTAGAATACAGAACGAACGATTAATCCTGAAGTTGCAAGTAAAATGATGATTAATAATGCCTTTGCAACAGGAGCTGTTAAAGAAGCAGCTAAAATTGCAGGGCTATAGATAGAACCAACAAATACAACGGTTAAAATAGCATCTAACCAGTTTGTATCAGAATCTCTATCCATTGCAGAAACTAATAATACACCAAGTAATGCTGCTGCACCACCCAAAATGTAGAACTTTGTTTGAGCAGTATATAACTTCGCTAATACACCATTTTTACCTAAGATTCCAAGTACAACAGCAACTGCCATACCTAAAACTACTAAGCAAATAGGGTTATAACGGTAACCTAAAGCACTGAAATATGCCTTCATACCAATTTGACCAGCATCTGCTGTAATTGCTGTAAAACGAACAATTACTTCTACTAAGAATACGAATGCTGCTGCAAAATACATAATCATTGCAACCATATGAGCACCAGAAACTAAAGCTAATACTCCTAATACAATGTTTGCAACAAAGAATGACACACGAATAAAGTCTGTAACATTAACTCTATCATGTCTTAATCCAGAAAAACCAATAATAGCTCCTCCGAACATAACTGCTATAATAGCAGCTTGTGCTAGTGTAGCATAATTCTCTTTTAAGAAGTCCATCTGGTATAGGAATACACCAGCAACTGCAAATAAGATAATTACAGCTAGAGTAGCGATAATTCCGAATGATTTAAAGTAAGAAACTAAATAATTCTTCTTCATTTTTACACGCTCCTTTTATTGTAGATAAACTATCAATAATATTTTATATTGAAATGAAAGCATTTTCAAGTATATAAAAGAAAAAAAGTGCCATTTTTTACGGAATTTTCGCACTTTTTTCGAATTTAGATAAAATTAAACAACAATGTTATTTATTTGCGTTTTCAAATTTTTCAATGATTTTACCAACCAATGGATGTCTTACTACGTCAAAATGGTCGAAAACAATATCCCCAACCTCATCTAAATCTCTAAGCAAATCGGCACTAAATTTTAATCCAGATTTCTTAGATTGAGGTAAATCAATCTGAGATATATCACCAGTTACTACCATCTTAGAATGGAAGCCCATTCTTGTTAAGAACATCTTTAGCTGATCAATCGTAGCATTTTGTGCCTCATCTAAGATAATGAAGGCATTTTCTAGGGTTCTACCTCTCATATAGGCTAAAGGGGCAATTTCTATCACTTGCTTTTCTATTAATGCCTCTGCATGCTCCATACCAAGCATTTCATATAATGCATCATATAATGGTCTTAGGTATGGATCTACCTTTTCCTTTAAATCTCCTGGTAAAAAGCCTAAGGATTCACCAGCTTCTACTGCTGGTCTTGTAAGAATGATCTTTTCATATGTACCCTTCTTTAATTCTGATACAGCATAGCATACTGCAAGGTAGGTTTTACCTGTACCTGCTGCACCAATAGAAAAGATTAAATCCTTACTTTTTAAGCATTTTAGGTATTCATTTTGCTTTAGGGTTTTTGCATATATTGGCTTATTATGCTGTGTATGGCATAAAGGCTTTCTTTCCTTTAGGAAATTGATATAATCCATCTTTTTTCCTGTAGATACTATATTTTCAATATATATAACATCTCTTGGAGAAATGGATTGCTGATTTTCAGCCATAAATTTTAAAATTTGGAAAATGTCCTCTAGCTTTGCAAGAATTACAGAATCATCCGTATCAGTTAATACCTGGTCTCCATGAACATCCACTTGGATGTTAAAGACCTCCTCAAGCATTTTAAGATTTTGATTATGAATTCCTACAATATTTCTAACATCATCAATATTATCTAGCTTAATACTTAACTTCATTTATTCCTCCATAGAAAATGTCAATACTTCTTTCGTTATAGGGTGTGGGAAGGAAATACTATAAGCACAAAGAGGGAATTCCATAGCACTTATCGTATTTTTACTACCATATTTTTTATCGCCATATAAGGGATGCCCTATATAGGACATTTGACAGCGAATTTGATGAAACCTACCTGTCATTAAGCCTATTTCAACTAATGTTACAGGTGTATTTTGAATCTTGTAGGATTTAATTGGAGTATATTCCAAAATTGATTTTTGCCCACCTTCTCTTATATAGGATTTCTTTTCCTTTTCATCCTTATATATATAATGAGTTAAAGTGATGGTATCTAAGGAATCAAATGTACCTTCGACTACTGCCTTATATCTTTTTTGGAATTCATGCATCTTTATAGCATCAGAAAGCCTTGCGGCAGCCTTACTGGTTTTGGCAAAAACCATCACTCCTGATGTATTTATGTCCAATCTATGAACAAGGCCCAGATATACATTTCCGGGCTTGTTATATTTTTCCTTTATGTAGTTTTTTAAAATCGTAAGCATATCTGGCTTATCTGAACCATCTGCCTGTGATAATACACCCTTAGGCTTAACACAAACTAAAATATGGTTATCCTCATAAAGAATTTGAACCATAGGATCACCTACTTGATTTAGAAATAATCTCTAATAATTTCTTTTGATTATCATCTAGAGCTAAGCTCTTTGGATAGATCACATAAATATTTTGTGTAATTTGAAGATTTAAGATATCAAACTTCTTAAGCCTTCCTGCTTCAATATCCTCTTTTACTGTATCATAATACATAAAAGCAAGTCCATCCGTTAATGGTACTAATCTTCTTATTAAATCAGGATCATTTGATGTTACAGAATAATTATTCTTTAATTTTATATTTTTCGATTTTAATGCATTTTGGATGCATTTATATAATCCACTATCCTCATTTGGCCAAATTAAGGTTGCAACAGATAGCTGCTCTCTTGTAATTCTATCCTTAGAGCCATATTGTCCCTTAGGGTCACCAACTAGTACGACCTTTTCATTTGTAACCTGGATGGATTCAAAGCATGAGGAATCAAAGCTATTATCAATAAATGCGAAATCTATTTTACCTGAATTTAAATGCTCAAATAATTCCTGACTAGTATAGGTATATGCATTAAAGGATGGTGTTTCATAGAAAATTTGCTTTAAAAATTCAATAGGTGGAATCATTGCCTTAACCATTGGAGTAAAGCCTAAATTGCATATAAAAGAATCTTGCTTTTTCATATTGGCAAGTAAGAATTCTTCTTGAAGCTTTAGGCTCTTAGCATATTCTAATAGCATAGAACCAGCCTTAGTTAATTCAAAGGTCTTAGAATTCTTAAAAAGGGAAATGTCATATTCCTTTTCTAAGGACTTAATATGATGTGTAACTGCTGGCTGTGTAATATACAATCTTGCAGCTGTTTTTGAATAGTTCTTCTCTTCTAATAAAGTTAGAAAAGTAATCAACTTTGTATCTATCATATTAGCCCTCCCTTTTTAAAACGAATTTTATTGATTACGAATATTATATAAAATTTTTTTATAAAAATCAATAGAAAAAGGCTATTGTGTTAACACAATAGTCTTTCCTCTTTTTGTTATTCTTATTGACCGAAAATAGATGTGATAATTTCAGAGACATGAGAAACAGGCTGTATCTCAAGTACGTTTCTTACCTCTTCTGGAATATCCTCAATATCTCTTTCGTTTTCCTTTGGGATGAAAATCTTCTTTAAGCCACTTCTTGCAGCTGCAATAGATTTTTCTCTTAAACCACCAATAGGAAGTACTGCACCTCTTAATGTGATTTCACCTGTCATACCTATGTGGCAATCTACTGGGCGGTTCGATAATGCACTAACTAATGCTGTAGTAAGTGTTACACCTGCAGATGGACCATCCTTTGGTACTGCACCCTCTGGTACATGGATATGTACATCATTCTTTTCTAAGAAGCCCTCTGGAATCTTGAATTCCGTTTGATGTGCCTTAACATAGGAGAATGCTGCAGTTGCAGATTCCTTCATGACATCACCAAGCTTACCCGTTAGAATGAATCCACCCTTACCTGGGTATGTTGTAACCTCAATATCAAGTGTATCTCCACCGAAGGATGTATAGGCTAAGCCTGTAACTACACCAACCTGGTTTTCGTTACGATTTTGGTTATTGAAGAAACGAATCTTTCCTAAATAATCCGTAACATTATCCGGTGTTACAGTAACAGATTCAATATTATCAATTAAAATACCCTTTACTGTTTTTCTACAAATTGTTGCAATCATACGATCAAGCTCACGTACACCAGCTTCTCTTGTATAGCCACGAATAATGGCATACATTGCATCATCTGTAATTGTAAGCTGCTCAGGCTTTAAGCCGTGTGCTTCAATTTCTCTTGGTAATAAATGCTTAAATCCAATATTGAACTTTTCGATTTCTGTATAGCTTGATAATTCAATGATTTCCATACGGTCACGAAGTGGCGCTGGAATTTCAGATAGGTCATTTGCTGTTGTGATGAACATTACCTGAGATAGGTCATATGGCTCTTCTAGGTAGTTATCAGAGAAATACTTGTTCTGCTCTGGGTCTAATACCTCAAGCATTGCAGCAGCTGGATCTCCTCTATAGTCTGCAGTCATCTTATCAATTTCATCTAGTAGGAATACTGGATTAACTGTACCTGCATCCTTCATACCCTTTAGAATACGTCCTGGAAGTGCACCGATATAGGTTCTTCTATGACCTCTAATTTCAGATTCGTCACGAACACCACCTAAGGATTGCTTAACAAACTTTCTACCTAATGCCTCAGAAATACTTCTTGCAAGAGATGTTTTACCTACTCCTGGAGGCCCTGCGAAGCAAAGAATCGTTGATGGATTCTTGCCTGTCATTTTCTTTACTGCTAAATATTCAATGATACGGTCCTTAACCTTAGTTAAGCCATAGTGATTCTTATCTAGCTTTGCTGCAACATCCTTTAGATCATTATTATCCTCAGATGCCTTATACCAAGGTAAATCAATAATCCAATCTAGGTAGGATCTAATTACACCTGATTCAGCCATCTGATTTGATGTTGATGCATACTTTTGAAGCTCATTCATAGCCTTATCATAAATACCCTTTGGTAGGTGTGCTTCCTCTAAGGCCTTACGTAGCTTCTCTACATCCTCCTCCTGACGAGCCTTATCACCAAGCTCGTTTTGGATAGCACGCATCTTTTCTCTTAAATAATATTCCTTTTGGGAATCATCAATAGATTTCTTTACATCCTTGTTGATTTTGTTTTCAATTTCAACAATTTGACGCTCTCTTTCGATATCCTGTAAAATCATATCTAATCTTTGAGCTACTACTGGCTCTTCTAGATATCTATATTTAGATAAATTACCAGAAAGCTTTAGCTGATATGCAATGACATCAGATAATACATCCGCATTTGTTCCATTTTGAATTAATCTTGCAATTTCATCTGGAGACTGGAATAAGGTTTGGCCAGCCTGAGCGATTTCAGAGGCAACATTTTTTACAAGTGCTGCTTCTTTTTCATCGTTTGCCATAACAGATGCAATCTTTTCATATGCAACTACGAAATATGGATCAACAGAGGAATACTCTGTTACTTTTATTCTATTTGTTACCTTAAATTTAACTCTGTAGTTATTATTTGGTAATTTTAGCTTTAGGGTTACTTTAGCTAAAGCACCAACCAATTCAACATCCTCAGGTGTAGCATTTGCTACATTTGCATCCTTTTGAACTAATAATATAATGTTTCCACTATACATCTTTTCAGAAGCATCTAACGCAAGAACGGAATTTGGTCTTCCAACTTCAATTTTAAATTCATTGTTCGGAAGTGGTACAAGACCTCTAACGGCAATGGCAGGTAGTACAATTTTTGTATTTTCTTCCATAAAAAATACCTTCCTTTCACTACTTTTTTACTTTGCGTACCTATACTATATACTATTTTTGGCACTTTTGCAAGTAGTGTGCCAAAAAAATAATACAATTTTACTTTTTCACATAATTTGGATATAAAATTAGGAAAAAGACAGCCAAAGCGGCTGTCCTATAGTTACATATTATATATATTAGATTTCTTTAGCATTTGCAACTAATAAATCAACTAAAGCCTTATAAGCTAAATCAGAATAGTATCTAGCAACATTAGCCTTTAGCATCTTTTCCTTAGTTGAATTATGAAGCTTAGCCTCTTCCTCAGCCTTAGCCTCTAAAGCCTCCTGGCTTGGTGCAAGCTTTTCAACCTCAATAATCTTTTGAGCAACTACCTGGAATAATGCCTGACGAGAGCCCTGCTTTTCCATGTTCTCATTGAAATCCTTTAGGTTAGTACCCATGAAGCCTAAGAATGTCTCAAATGGAATGTTGTACATCTTAGCCTGCTGCTCATACTGACCCTTTAGCTGATTAACCTTTTCATCAATTAAAGTCTTAGGCATATCAACCTTAGCGTTGTCTAAGATCTTTTCGATGATGTCATTTAACTGACGATCCTTTTCCTCAGTTTCCTTCTTAGCCTCAAGCTCAGCCTTCTTGTTTGCCTTTAATTCTTCAGAAGTTGTAACTCCTTCAATCTTTAAGCCTGCGATATATTCAGCAGTTAATCTTGGGAACTTCTCAACCTTAACGTCATGAACAGTTACCTTGAATACTGCAGCCTTACCAGCTAAAGATGCTTCATTATAGTTTTCAGGGAATGTTACATTTAAGTCCTTAGTCTCACCAGCCTTAAGACCAATCATCTGATCCTCGAAGCCAGGGATGAACTGTCCAGAGCCAATCTGAAGCTCATAGTTTTCAGCCTTTCCACCAGGGAATTCAACACCATCAACTGTACCAACGAAATCGAATGTAGCATAATCGCCCTTAGCGATAACCTGTTCAGCCTTAGTTTCCTTTACTGCATCCTTCTTAGTGATAGCCTTAATAGCCTCATCAACTTCCTTAGCAGTAACCTTTAGATTCTTAGCCTTAACCTCTACACCCTTGTATTCAGGTAATTCTACTTCTGGATAAACATCCCAAGTTAATGATACCTTGAAATCCTTACCACGTTCAATCTTTTCCTCAAGACCAGCCTCAGGTCTACCTAAGAAATTCTTAGCATTCTCATCCTTAATAGCCTCTTGGAACTTAGAATCTAATACTACGTTAAGTGCGGACTCAAATAAAGCCTCAACACCATAATTCTTTTCAAATACGCTTCTTGGAGCATGTCCCTTACGGAAGCCCTTAATTGTAACCTTAGCGTTCTCAGTTACGAATGCCTTGTCAAGTGCCTTTTCAAATTCATCTGCTGTTACATCAAATACTAGCTTAACACGGCTCTTGTCTAACTTTTCTACTGTCATATTTACCACCACAGACCGAGATACATAACAGGGATAAGTCTGTTCCTCCTATTACCAATTCACAAATTGTATCTCTTTCATTCCCTTTTTAAAGTGTACCTTAAACATTATATCATAACTGATATTAAAGTAAAGAAAAATTATAAAAATAGATAAAAGAAAAATGCCAATTTCTTGGCATTTAACTCTAGCTTACAACAGAATCCTCATCCCTAGGGTCATCCTTAGGAATTATATTAGGATCGATATCGGAAATTTCAGTATCATCCTTTCTAGAAGGAGCTTCCTTTCCAACCTCTATCTTCTTTTCCTTCTTCTTAATATCTCCAGCAATTACCTTACGATATCTGATATATCCACCGGTTGCCTCACCGCCAATAACTAGTGCACCAAGTAATGCAATGATCGCAAGGGCAATAATTAGCTTTTCTGCATCAAACCACTCCTGTGGTGCTAAGAATGCAATAACAACAGCAAGTGAAATAGAGATAAAGTTCAACCAGAATAGAGTTGATTTTGAATTCTCTTTATATTCAATAGTAACCCAGAAATAGCCCATAGCTAATGTATAGAAGAAAATTACTAAAATATAAGCATAGGCTTGGATATTGAATTTAGCAAACCATCCACCGGAAATTGCATCAAGCTGCTCATTTAAGGATTTGCCATCATATGCATGGCTTCCATTTCTAATTTCTTCTGCAATAGCATTTAATCTTCCCCAATGGTAGAATGCAGCTAATATTAAATAAGCACCAATGGTAACATGAATTAAGCATTGAATGAATAAAATTAAACGAGCTCTTTTAGATTTCGTAGTTTTTAAAAGTGGAATCATTCTAATGATACCTGAAAATAGAATAACTATACCAGATACCATATATACAGCACCGATCAATTCAGCCTTATAAATAAACATTAAAATTGCAAATGCGATTAGTATCGCAAAAATAAGAATTTTAATGATGAATTTATACATTCTGAAGTTTGTACCAAGACGTGTCTTAGGTGTTGGATCTAAGGTTTCATTAATTTCTTCTAATTCTTGCTTCTTTAAAGCTTTCGCTTCTTCCTTAGCTTCCTGCTTTTCTCTTTTTTCTTTTTCTTCTTTTGTTTCGAAATCATCCTCAACAGAATCATCTTCTATGATTTTATCTTCACCAGTAGTTTCTAAATCATCTTCTGTAATTTCTACAGACTCATTTTCTTCTAACTGGTCTTTTTTCTTCTTTTTACCAAACATTTTAATGCCTCCCTTAAGCTTTATTCCTATTATACTTTATCGGAAACGTTTTTAAAAGAGTGAAACACAAAAAAAACTATATTCTGTTATAACAACGTGATATAATTTTTTTGGGTGATTGAGATGAATTTTGTATTTATTTCTCCGGCATTTCCTAAGAATTATTACAATTTCTGCGATAGGCTAAAAAAGAACGGAGTAACTGTACTTGGAGTAGGCGATACACCATATAATGAGCTTGATTCCAGAGTTAAAAATGCATTAACTGAATATTATAAGGTATGTAATTTAGAGAATTATGATGAAGTATATAAGGCTGTTGCCTTCTTTGCATTTAAATATGGCAAAATTGATATGCTTGAATCCAATAATGAATATTGGTTAAGACAGGATGCAAGGCTTAGAACAGATTTCAATATCAAGGGTGATAAGCTTTCTGATGTAGAGCATTATACTTCAAAATCGAAAATGAAGGAATTCTATATTAAAGCAGGTGTACCTGTTGCAAGATATAGCTTCTGTAAATCCTTAGAGGAGGATTTAAAATTCATTGATATGGTTGGATATCCTGTAGTTGTTAAGCCTGATGTTGGCGTTGGTGCTGCAGCAACATATAAAATCGAATCTAAGGAGGACTTAGAAAGATTTTATGCACAAGGCTTCCATGTACCATATATTATGGAGGAATTCATCACAGGAGATATTACTTCTTTCGATGGAGTATGTGATTCGAATTCGAATGTAGTATTTTGTGATAATGAAATCTTCCCACCATCCATTATGGATATTGTTAATCAAAATCTAGAATGCTCCTATTACGTAAATAAGGAGGTTCCACAAGATATCAAAGAGGTTGGACAAAAGGTATTAAAGGCATTTAATATTAAGAGTCGTTATTTCCACTTAGAGTTCTTCCGCTTAAGATGTGATAAGCATGGCCTTGGTAAGGCTGGAGATATCGTAGCCTTAGAGGTGAACATGCGTCCACCTGGAGGATTTACTCCTGATATCATCAACTTTGGTCAATCCCTAGATACATATCAAATTTGGGCTGATATCATTTGTTATGATGAAATTAGAAATGTAAATATGGATTATCCTAAGTATTATTGTGTATTCTATGGAAGACGTGATCGTTTTGAATATCAATATTCTTATGAAGAAATTAAAAAGGAATATCCATTCATTCAAATGCATGGTAGAATGGATGAGGCATTAGCTTCAGATATGGGAAATGAATTCTTCATTGCAAGATTTGAATTCCTAGAGGATTTAAATAAATTTAAGGATATGGTATCCAAAAAGAAGGATGAATAGAGCTTTAGGGCTCTATTTTTTTTGCATAAAAAAAGCTTTGGAAATCTCCAAAGCATTTTTATTAGCTATAGGTATCGTAACTTACATCATCTACATTACTATTATAAAGTAATACGAAGAAAGTTAATAATACAATTAATATTAATGAGCTTAAGCTTACTGTAGAACCTGTAAATGTGCCTGATAAAGCGAAAGCCGCATCGATTAAAAATAACACAACACTAGAAATAACAAATCTTCTGTTTGCTAAGGATACAAATACAGCAACAATACAAAGTATAGAAATCAATATATTATAAATTGATGAATAATTCCCTTGACCGAATGCTTGATAACCATAGATTGCAATTTCGGATGCATAATATAATATCAAAGCACATAAGAATAATATCTTATCCATCATTCTTCTTGCCCCAATAATTATAAATATTAATTCTGATAAAAAAATACAGATGTATTCGATTAAAACCAATACAATTTGTACCGAAATATCATAGCCCGAAGCCGCAGTATCCTTCATGTTTTTAATCATATTTGTAATACTTGGAAACATTAATGCCATTGAAACTATTCCGAGTATCATAGCTAAAATATATTTATTTTTTCTTATAAATACCATACGAATCTCCTTCTTTCACAACAATTATAATTAGCATTCCTTTTAAATTCAAGAAAAAAAAGAAAATCAACCTTACATACGTATAAAATTTGATTTTCTTTTCTCATTAAATACTATTTTATTAATGCATCATATAGTAAGGCAATTGTTTTTTCATAATCACTTGCAGCAACACCAATGATGATATTTAATTCTGCAGGTCCTTGGGCAAGTAATCTTACATTAACCTTTTCGTTACCTAGGGCTTGGAAGATCTTACCACAAATACCAGCACGCTTTGCCATATTTCTACCTACGACTGCAACTAGGGCTAAGTCTTTCTCGAAGGTTACATCGGCACCAAGCTCCTTCTTTAGGTCTGTCGCAAGCTCATACTGGCATTTTTCAACCTGAGAATATGGAACAACTACAGAGAAGGAATCAATTCCAGATGGAACGTGCTCAATGGATACCTCATAGCCCTTGAAGATATCTAAGGTCTTTGCCATGAAGCCTACCTCATTAGACATATGATCCTTGAAGATATTAAATGCACAGAAATCCTTCTTTCCTGCAATACCAGTAACGGTTTGTGTTGTATCTTCACAAACCTCACGAATGATTGTACCTGGATTATCAGGTTCATTTGTATTTCTTAGATTGATTGGAATATTTAATTGCTGAACAGGGAATACAGTCTCTTCATGTAATACGGATGCACCCATATAGGATAATTCTCTTAATTCCGCA
Source organism: Acholeplasmatales bacterium (assembly GCA_017388605.1). The sequence goes on from JAFPIE010000178.1 coordinate 11,954, forward strand.
TAGGTAATCTCTTTGATTGCCTTAGGGGATTTAACTAATCTAGGGTCAGCAGATAATACACCTGAAACGTCTGTCCAGTTTTCATATACTGTCGCATTTAAAGCCTTAGCTAAAATGGCACCTGTAACATCAGATCCACCTCTACTTAATAGCTTTACAGAGCCATTAGGGTATGCACCATAAAAGCCTGGTACGACAATTTTTCCATATTTAGAGAAGGCAAGATTAACATTTCTTTCTGTTAATTGCTCATCTAATTTTCCATCATAGTTATATCTTAATAAATCCTTAGCATCTACCCAATGATAGCCTAAATAAGCTGCCATTAGCTTAGAGGTTAAATATTCTCCTCTAGATACTAAATATTCTTCAGAAATAGATTTATTTAATTCATTCTTTAAAGCATCTAAATCACTTTTGATATCATAATCAATTCCAAGCTCGTTTTGAACCCCTGTAAATCTATCATATAGCATAGTCCAAATATCCTGGTATGGAACTGAAAATTTTAAATGTGCATGAAGGATATATAATAAATCTGTGATTTTTGTATCTGATTTATCTCTTTTTCCAAGTGCGCTACATACAACAATTTGTCTTTTTGGGTCAGATAAAACGATATTCTTTACCTTTGAAAATTGAGTAGCGTTGGAAAGTGAGCTTCCTCCGAATTTTGTAACTGCTAGCATATAATCCTCCTAAAAATCTAAGCCAACAAGCTTTAATGCGATTTGAACTGCATTCGTTGCGGCACCCTTTCTTACCTGATCTCCACAGCAGAATAATGTAATACCATTCTCATGGATTAAATCCTTACGAATTCTACCAACATAGGTAATATCCTGATCCGATGTAACAATAGGCATTGGGTAAATTGCGTTTGCAGGATCGTCATATAATTTAACATTCTGCTCCTTAGCAATTTGTTCCTTTACCTCTTCTACACTTAATACATCCTCTGTATATACAGTAACTGCGATAGAATGGCTTCTTACAACAGGTACACGTACACAAGTACATGTAACCTTTAAATCAGGTAGATGCATGATTTTTCTACCTTCATTTTGCATCTTCATTTCCTCAGTTGTATAGCCATTATCCTTTAATGAACCAATCATAGGAATAACATTACCAGCAATTTGGTATGCGAATACCTTTGCTTCAACATTACCCTTATTAGGAACTAATCCTGTTTCCTTATATTCCTTATCTAATTCTTCCATTTGCTCCATTAATTCAACAGGACCTGCTGCACCTGCACCAGATGTAGCCTGATATGTACAAGCATTCATAGCCTGAATTTTAGAAAGCTTATTAATACCCTTTACAGCCATTAATGTAATAATGGTAGAACAGTTAGGGTTAGAAATAACACCCTTGTTCTTAAATACATCATCACCATTAATTTCAGGAACAACAAGTGGTACATCGCTATCCTGACGGAAGGCACTTGAATTATCAATGAATACAGCACCAGCCTTAACAATATCATCCTTGAATTCCTTTGCTACGGCATTAGATGCAGCACCAAGTACGATATCAAGACCATTAAATGCCTCATGGCATGCAAGCTTGATTTCAATTTCCACACCCCTAAAGGTAACCTTTTTACCAACGCTTCTTTCACTTGCTAATAATCTTAATTCATTAACAGGGAAATTTCTTTCTTCTAAAACCTTTAACATTTCGCGACCAACTGCTCCAGTTGCGCCTAAAATTCCAACATTATATGTCTTCATACACATCTCTCCTAGGTTATAAATATAAATTACTTGTATTATACGCTTATTTACATATGTTTTCAACGCGTGAAAACATTTTCTGTACGCAATTTTAAAACGAGTGTTTCTAAAATACGTACACTTGCTTAATGATGTTTTTCTTTTTACTATTCTTCCTTAAACATTAAAATTACGCTCATAAATTTGAGCGTAATTTAGATCTATTTTCCAAATAAAACATCTTCCATATCATAGTAGCCAGGCTCTTTATTTAAAAGCCATTTTGCAGCCTTAATCGCACCTACTGCAAAAATCTTTTTGGAGTGTGCAGAATGCTTTAAGGAAATAATTTCATCCTCACCACAATATAAAACCTCATGCTCCCCAACAATAGTTCCTCCACGAAGGGAGTGGATGCCAACCTCGTTCTTGCTTCTTGGAGAATAGCCATCTCTTCCAGCCTGAACGGTATAGCCTGTTTCGTCTGTAATGGATTTTAATAGCATTTTAGCTGTACCAGATGGAGAATCTACCTTCTTATTATGGTGTGCTTCTACTACCTCAATATCAAAGGAATCCTTTAAAATAGGAGTAACCTCCTTAACTAAACGATTTAATAGAATTACACCTAAGCTAAAGTTCGCACTACGAAGCACTGGGGCTTCTTTGGATAATTCTTGAATCTTTGCTAATTCTATATCACTATAGCCAGTAGTTGCAAAAACAACTGGCTTTTTTGTTTTCTTTACATAAGAAATAATCATATCTAAATTTGCTGGATTTGAAAAATCAATAATGACATCGAAATCCTCTTTTACATCCTCTAGTGCCTTATATTCACATTCAAGTGCTACATTTGCAGCTAATTCATCACCTAGCATGGAAGATATGATTTTTCCCATTGCACCATAGCCAACAACACAAGCCTTCATTAGAATATAAGCTCCTTTACTCGATCAATTTCAGCACATAAGGTTTTTCTATCTGCATCCGTTAGGTAATCTAGAGGAGCTCTATATCCACCAACACCAAAGCCTAAATAATTCATTGCTTCCTTTACAGGGATTGGATTTACCTCAATGAATAAATCATTAATTAAAGGTAATAAATCCATTTGGATTTTATTTGCTTCCTTATATTTTTCCTCTAAGCATAATGCGCATAGCTTAGCTGTTTGCTTAGGAGCAATATTTGCTAAAACAGAAATTACACCCTCTGCACCAATAGACATCATTGGTACAATAATATCATCATTTCCACTTAGCATATGGAAATCCTTAGAAAGTAAACGAGATACCTTAGCCGCATAGCTCATATTACCAGATGCTTCCTTAATACCCCAAATATTAGGGTGCTTAGATAAAACCTCTAGGGCATGTAAGCTCATAGACATACCTGTTCTACCTGGTACATTATACATAATTACTGGGCATACAGATGCATCAGCAACCATAGTAAAATGCTTAATTAAGCCGGATTCATTTGTCTTATTATAATATGGTGTAATAACAAGTACAAAATCCGCTCCAAGCATAGAATACTTCTTGGACATTCTTACAGCCTTTTCTGTTTCATTAGAACCAGAGCCTACAATTAATGGCACTCTCTTATTTACTCTTTTTACAGAGAATTCAACCATTTCTGCTTCCTCTTCAAAGGTTAGGGTTGATGATTCTCCTGTTGTACCTAAAATGACAATTCCTCCAGAATTGTTATCGCAGTGGTAATCTAATAATTTACCAAGCTTATCAAAATCAACATCCCCATTTTCCTTAAATGGTGTTACAAGTGCTACAATACTTCCCTTTAATTCCATAATTTATTCCTCCTCATTAAAGTCACATTCAAAGATTTCCTTTGCTCCTCCTGTGACATATATTATACCTTTCTTCGTTATTTCTACCTTTATGCTATCCATATCTACATGGCAGCAAACATTTGTTTTTGTAAGCCCAAGCTTTTGCGCTGCAACAGCACTAGCTGCACAACCATCTCCTGAGGCTTTCGTAAAGCCTATTCTTCGTTCATAGGTTTTAACCTTTATATTTTCCTTATCCTCTACTAGAACAAAATCAACATTTGTCTTTTTTGTAAATAAAGGATAATTAGATATTTCTTCTGCATATTCTAATATTGGTGAAAAGAAATCATCCACAAAGATTACTGTATGTATATCACTTAGGAATAAGGAATAGATTGTTACAAATCGATCCCTAATTCTTATCGTTCTACCAAAGCAATTTAATTCATCATCTACACCAATCATAGAATTATTAAATATTGGCTTTGCAAGCTCAAGCCTTGTGCTAAATGGATTTTCCTTCAAAAGCTCAACCGTTATTCTTCCAATACCTGTAATGACATCTATTTTATTCTTTTTAAATAGATTATGGCTATGGCAATATTTTGCAAAGCATCTTAAGCCATTGCCACTCATAGGCATCCTAGAGCCATCCGGATTGTAGCATATCATTTCTAAAGGATTTTCCTTGATGATAAGAAGGCCATCCGCACCAACGCCTAAGTGCCTATCCAATAATTTTATAGCAAGATTTCCATAATCCATAACAAATGGATCAAAGGGAATTATTATAAAATCATTCCCTGATGCATGTAATTTTGTTACATGAATCATATTTACACTTCCCTTTCAATTAATTCATCTAAGGTTTGTCTTCTTACAGCTAAATAATCCTTACCATTCTCAACAAATACAACAGCTGGAGTTAGAGCCTTATTATAATTTGAGCTCATAGAATATCCATAGGCTCCAGTTGTATAGGTGATTAATAAATCACCACTTGATGCCTTTGGAAGCCTTGCCCCCTCAATAATTAAATCTCCACTTTCACAGCATTTACCTGCAATGGTTACAACCTCTGTCTTTTCTTCATTTTCCTTTCCAACAATATCGCAATCATATTTTGCTTGATATAGTGCTGGACGAATATTATCCGTCATACCGCCATCAATGAAATAGTATTCCTTGTTTGGTGTTTTCTTCATAAAGCCAATAGTATATAAAGTATATCCTGCTTCAGCAACTATAGATCTACCTGGCTCTATACATAGCTTTTCAATTTTTATATTGTTTTTCTTTAATGCTTCCTCAGCAACCTGAATTAAGGTTTTCGATACAATATCAAATGGAATAGGCTTATCCTCATTTGTATAATGTACGGCAAAGCCTCCACCAATATTTAATACAAGTGGGAAATCGAATTCCTTTGTTATAGCAAGTAGCTTTTCTAAAGCTGCCTTAAAGGCATTTAAATCAAAGATTTGAGATCCAATATGAGAATGGAAGCCTTTAAATTTAATTAAAGAATTCTTCTTGATTACCTCAAGCATTTCTTTGTAATCCTCTGAATTATATAATACTCCAAATTTTGAATCTACATGAGATGTGACGATGAATTTATGCGTATGAGCCTCTACTCCTACATTCATACGAATTAGAATATTGACACCTTTAGATAATTTCTTTGTAAGTTCATCAATGGCATATAATTCCATTAAATTATCTACAACAATCATGCCAATACCACAAGATATAGCATATTCTAATTCCTCTATTGTTTTATTATTTCCATGGAAATAAATTCTATCCTTTGGAAAATCTACCTTTAATGCAGTATATAATTCACCTAAGGAAACAACATCTAGGCTCATGCCTTCCTCTTTAGCAATTCTTAAGGCCTCCTTTACGGAGAATGCCTTAGATGCAAATAATACCTCTGTTTCAAATTCATTCGATTTGAAATATTTTAAATAGCCTTCCATATTTCTTTTTAAATGTGCTACATCATAGATATATAATGGTGTACCATATTTTTCTTTTAAATATTTAACATCTACCTTTGAAATCTCCATAAAATCCTCCTAAAAATATAAACAAAAAAGAGCGCTAGGCGCTCAATTGTGATAGAATTCAAAATTTTTTATTAGCGCCTCTGCAAAATTGCAGGAGTGATATAGGTATTCCCTATATCCCCATAGTCTATAAATGCCTTTATAGCTATTCGGCAGTGGTTACCTTTCCTATACCTCCTAAGGTGCCCCTTCCGTATAGTACTCTGATACACTGCTACCTCTAATTATTTATTTGAAAATATTGTAACATAAGAATTTAAGATTTTCAACATAACTTATCTAAATTTATTTTGAAAGCCTTTTATTTACAATCTGGAACTTCTTTTGTTGAAATATAGAAGAATGCGGAAGCACCAGGACCAACATGCGCTCCAACAACAGGTGAAATCTGGTTGATTTCACAATCCATTGGAAGTAAATCCTTTAGGTATTCCTTCATTGTTTCTACATTCTTTATTTCTGTTGAATAACCAAATTCAAAAGGATATTCCTTATCGATTGGTAATTCCTTAATGCAATCATTAATTTTCATAAATGCATGCTTTAAGCCGCGCTGCTTAGAAATTGGAGTAAGCTTACCTGTTCTATCAAGCTCAATTACAGGCTTTAGCTGTAATATATTACCAACGGTCGCTGAAAAACGAGATAATCTACCTCCACGATATAAATATTCTAGTGTATCTGGAACAGAATAGAAATTGATATGCTTAACCATATAATGAATATCATCTAAGACATCCTTGATGGTTTCATATTCATGACTTATCAATCTTTGAATCATTACCTTAACTGATCCTAAGGCAGTATGAGAATCCTCTACATAAATTTCTTCATTTTCTAAAGAATCCTTTGCGATTAAAGCACTATTATAAGTACCACTTAAAACACTAGAAATAGGAAGCACAACAGGAATATAGCCATCCTTAAGAACATCCTTCATCGCATTTTCAAATGCGACAGGTGTAACCATAGATGTCTTTATTGGATTATTTGCCTTGAAATGGCTTTTTACCTGCTGTAATAAGCCTTCCTTCTTTTCCTCTTCAAATACCATTTTATAGAATTCATCGGTAGTAATATCGATTCCATCTAAATAATCTTTCCCTTTATAGGATAAAGTTAAAGGTAAGACCACAACGCCAAGCTTCTTTGCATCTTCTTGGGAGATTCCAGAAGAGGAATCGGTGATGACTCTAAACTTTACCATAATTTTTCCCCTTTTACCAATATTTTTCGGTTTTAAGGCTTCTGCTTAATAGGTTATGTAGGGCTTCCTTAGCGGATAGCTTTCCTTCAACAACCTTAAATGCTTCGTCAATAATTGGTAGCTCTAAATTATATTTAATACCAATTTCATGTCCAGCATGAATGGCACGAACACCCTCAACCGACTGTACGATTGAGCCCATAGCCATATCCACAGACATACCTCTACCGATTTTTAATCCACATTGGAAATTTCTTGAATTCATACTTGATGCAGTAACAATTAAATCTCCAATGCCAGATAAACCATAAACGGTTTCCATCTTACCGCCTAAGGCAAGTACAATAGAAACAATTTCTTTAATACCTCTTGTGATGAGCATAGCTCTTGCGTTTTCTCCAAGTCCCATACCAGATGCAACTCCAGAAACAATCGCAATAGCGTTTTTCATTGCACCACCAGCCTCAACACCAATGACATCATCCGATGTATATACTCTCATATATTTTTCATTAGAGAATAGCTTTTGTACAAAGGAGGCTAATTCTAAATCCTTTGATGCGGCAACAAGTGCAGTTGCCTTTCTTAGGATAACCTCCTCCGCATGAGATGGACCAGATAACGCAACATAGCCCTTTAAATATTTTTCATCAATTTCTTCTTCTACAATCTCTGAAACTCTCAAGGAGGTTTCAGGCTCAATACCCTTACTTACATTGATGAATAGAGTTTTTCTTTTTAATAATGTATTCGATTCCTTTAATACCATACGCATAGCCTTTGTAGGTACGCATAGTACTACGACATCCGAAAAATCCAAGGTTTCCTCTAAGGATAATGTCGCACGAATAGTTTGAGGAATGGACATTCCAAAGAATGGATGTACATGCTCTTGATTGATTTTATCAATAAAATCAGGATTGATATCACGGATAACGACTAAATTGCCATTATCTGTTAATGTCTGTGCTAAGGTTGTACCCCAAGCACCTCCACCTAAAATGGAAACATTCATAATTAGTCCCTCTTTCTTAATTCAATTTTAATTGGGGTTGCGAAGAAATCAAAATTCTTACGAATTTGGTTTTCCAAATATCTCTTATAAGAGAAATGTAAGAATTTTGGATCATTTACAAATAAGCTAAAGGTAGGTGGCTCAACACCAACCTGAGATCCATAATATACCTTAAGCTTTCCACCATTAAATTCGCTTGGTGGGAACATCTGTACAGCATCAATGATTACATCATTGAATACAGAGGTTTGAATTCTTCTATGATATGCGTCATAGGCCTGATTAATGGCTGGGAATAGAGTTTGTACTCTCTTGTTTTCCTTTGCAGATAGGAAAACAATAGGTGCATGGTCTAAATATTTATAATAGCCACGAATATCATCAATCCATTTTTGCATAGTCTTAGAATCCTTTTCAACAAGATCCCACTTATTTACTACAATAATACAAGGCTTATTGTATTCCTCAATATATTGACCTACGTGTAGGTCCTGTTCGATTATGCCTGTGCCGGCATCTAAAAGCAACAATACAACATCACTTCTACCGATTGCATCTACACTACGAATAACAGAATATTTTTCAATGTTTTCGTATACCTTACCTCTTTTTCTTAAGCCTGCAGTATCGATAGCTACATATTCCTTATCGTATGCTTTAAAGCGTGTATCAATAGAGTCTCTAGTTGTACCCTCAATTGGAGATACAATAACTCTATTGTCATTTAATAATGCATTCGTCAAAGAGGATTTACCAACATTTGGTCTACCAATCATACAAAAATGAATGGCATCATCCTTCTCCTCCATAGTCTTCTTTGGTAAGGATTCTAATACCTGATCTAATAGGTTACCTGTACCAATACCATGGCTTGAGGATACAGGAATTGGCTCACCAAGACCTAATGCGTAAAAGTCGTAGATATTCTCTCTAAATTTCTGGTCATCTACCTTATTTACAGCTAAAATGACCGGCTTATTTGTTCTATAGAGAAGCTTTGCAATATATGTATCATCATCTGTAACTCCGCTACGACAATCAACCACAAAAATAATGACATCCGCTTCCTCCATTGCGATTTCAGCTTGTGCCTTTATTTCTGTTAAAAAGGGAGCATCTCCAAGTTCAATGCCCCCTGTATCAATCAAGAAAAATTCCTTTGAAAGCCAGGATGCCTTAGAATAAATTCTGTCCCTCGTAACACCTGGTTGATCATCAGTAATGGATAATCTAGTACCAATGATACGATTAAATAATGTAGATTTACCAACATTTGGTCTACCTACAATCGCTACCTTAGGTAACATAGTATTCACCACCAATTTTAATAAATTATTTTACTTTTTTAATTCGTCAGCTACAACATCACCAATGGTTGTAGTAGCCTCTTCTGTTTTCATATGCTTTGCATATTCCTTTTCGAATTCAGCTCTTTTTACTCTCTTAATAGATAATCTAAGCTTCCATTCCTTAGGGTTAATTTCAATAACCTCTGCAGTTTCCTTATCTCCTACATTGAAGTATTTTGTTAAATCATCAATTCTTTCTGTAGAAGCCTCAGAAATAGGTACAAAGCCATCAACGCCAAAGGCACTAACTCTTAAGCCCTTTGGAACGATTTCGTTAACTGTAATTTCAACCTTATCGCCTACACTTGCAGTTACATCCTTCCAAGGATTATCCATTAAAGCCTTTCTTGATAAGGCAATTCTTTCCTTTTCTAAATCGATAGAAAGGATAGCAACCTTAACCTCATCACCAATCTTAACATAGCTTGCATAATTGTCATTAGGGTTATGAGAATATTCACTTCTATGTAATAGGCCCTTAACCTTAGGGGCAACCTCAATTAATAATCCTGCAGGAAGCTTGTTAGAAACCTTACCAGTGATTTCCTCACCTACTGTATGAGCCTCAGCGAATAATTCAAAATTTGATTTTACTAAAGCCTTTCTTGATAATTCAAGCTTGTTGTTTTCCTTAGTTAATACCTTAACCTCAATTTCATCACCTACAGAAAGTTCCTTAGTGATATCGATGAAATCATGGCTAACCTCAGAAACCTTAAGTAAGCCTGTAATATATTCAAATTTAACTAAAGCACCATATTTTTCAACCTTGATGATTTTACCCTTTAATACATCACCAACGTTGATCTTTTCGTATTCAGCTAAACGATTCTTCTGGTATTCCTCTTGTTCAACTACCTTACGAGATACAACAAGCTTCTTTCTTGACTCATCTACCTCAATAATCTTAACCTCTAGAGTCTCACCAACCTTTGCAGAGCCTGCTAAGGATTTAGGTAAGAATGCCTGTACTCCATTATATTTACAAACGAAGCCAGCATTATTTTGAGCCTCAGATTGAACAGTAACCTTAATTAAGGAATCCTCATCCTTTAAGCCCTCAAAAGCCTTAAATTCTTCATCAGCTAGCTGATTTAGATGAGATAAATAGATATGCTCCTCAGATACAGATGTAACAGTAGCCTCAATGGTATCTCCAACCTTAACTAAGTCCTTAAAGGATTCAACATTCTTATCCTTAGTAAAGTGGTCAAGATGCATAATACCTTCTGTAAATTGACCTAAGGAAATAGCAATTGTCTTATCATCGATGATGGAAACAATTTCACCAGTTACCTTATCTCCCTTTTTAATTTTCTTTTCAAAGCTTTCTTCCAATAAGCTTGCGAAATCTTTATTTTCCATTTTTATTCAACCTCTCATTAATTAGTCTTAAAATTTCTTGACAAACCTCATCGATTGTCATATTTGTTGTATCAACTAAGATTGCATCGTCTGCCTTCTTTAAAGGAGCGATAGCTCTATGTGAATCCTTATAATCTCTTGCCTTGATTTCCTCAAGGATTGTATTGTAATCTGATTCAACACCTAAGGTAACATTTTCCTTACATCTTCTTTTCGCTCTTTCCTCAGGAGTTGCTGTCAAGAATACCTTTAAATCCGCATCAGGGAATACAACAGTACCGATGTCTCTTCCATCCATTAGGATGTTACCATAATTTCTACATCCTCTTTGGAAATCAACCATCTTATCTCTTACTGCCTTAACCCTAGAAACCGCTGAAGCATTATTTGTAACTTCAGATGTACGAATAAACCCGCTCACATCCTCGCCATTTAAGAATACCTTTCCATCCTTATAAACGACATCAATTTCATCGATGAAGGAATATTCGTTTTCATTTTCTACATCAATTTTTCTTTTCAACGCCTCAAGTGTAACTGCACGGTACATTGCTCCAGTATCAATATGTGTAAAGCCAAGCTTACTACATACTAGCTTTGATATGGAGGATTTTCCACTACCTGCAGGACCATCAATGGCAACAACAAAATTTTTCATATTAAAGCCCAACCCTCTACTTGTACTATTTTATCACAAAATAATCTATTTTGTAAATGCTACAGACTATATAATTTCTTTATTTCATGAGGTTTTAAAGGTCTATATTCTCCAACCCCAAGTCCATCTAAGGTAACCCCACCAAAGGATACCCTCTTAAGCTTTTTCACCTCAAAGCCTACCGTCTCACACATTTTTCTTACCTGACGGTTTCTACCCTCTGTAATGGTTATCGTTAAAAGTGAGGAATCATTTTTACGATTGAGCTCAAGTATTTCCACCTTAGCTCTTTTCGTCATTACTCCATCAATTAAAACACCCTTAATGAGCTTTGTAACTGCAGGCTGATCAATGATTCCACTAACTCTTACCTGATATTCCTTTTCTACTTCCTTTTGGCTTCTTGTAAGCCTATAGGATAATTCACCATCATTGGTTAAAAGTAATACTCCTGAGGTATCATAATCTAATCTACCAACAGGGAAAACTCTCGTTTTCTTTGTTTCTGGATCAAGTAAATCCATAACCGTTCTTCTACCTAAGGTATCACTAACTGTAGTTAGGTAGCCTGTAGGCTTATTTAATACATAATAGACATGCTCTTGCTTAAATAAGACCTTGCCATCTACCTCAATGACATCCTTTTTAGAAACCTTAGTACCAAGCTCTGTAACGACATTACCATTGACCTTAACTCTACCTTGGGTAATTATTTCTTCACATTTTCTTCTTGAGGCAACACCACAAGAAGCCATAACCTTTTGAAGTCTTTCCTTATTATCATCCACGACAATCACCAATCCTTTGCTTCAAAATTCATAAACGTTTATAGTATACCATAAAGATATAGCATTTACCACTTTAAAATCTATATTTAAAACGATATTTTATTATGTTATAATAATAAACTGTATGGAGGTAATTATATATGTACGCAAAAAATGCCTGGGAAAAATATGATGGCGAAAAGCTTGCTGAATTAATGAAATTCAACGAGGAATATAAAGAATTTTTATCTTTATGTAAAACGGAAAGAGAGGCTGTTCAATTTAGTGTTGAATTAGCAGAAAAATATGGATTTAAGGAATTAAGTGAATTTGAAACATTAAAGCCTGGTGATAAGGTATATGCTACAAATAGAGAAAAGAATATTTGTGTATTTATCATAGGTGAGGAGCCACTTGAAAATGGTTTAAATGTTTTAGGTGCTCACATTGATTCTCCAAGATTAGATATTAAACAAAATCCATTATATGAAAAGAATGGATTTGCTATGCTAGATACACACTACTATGGTGGTATCGTAAAATATCAATGGGTTGCAAGAAATCTTGCAATACATGGTGTTCTATGCAAAAAGGATGGAATTACTGTTGAGGTTAATATTGGTGAGGATGATGCAGATCCTGTATTATGTATCACAGATTTATTACCACACCTAGCACAAGATAAGCTATCTAAGCCTGCAGCTAAGGCTGTTGATGGAGAGGATTTAGATTTAACTATCGGTCATATGCCTATTAAGGGTGAAGAAAAGGATCAGGTTAAAGCAAACATCCTAAAACTATTAAAGGATAAATATGATATTGAAGAGGAAGATTTTATTTCTGCAGAATTAGAAATCGTTCCTGCAGGTCCTGCAAGAGATTTAGGATTAGATCGCTCTATGATTATTGGCTATGGTCATGACGATAGAGTATGTGCATATACATCCTTACGTGCAATCTTAGATTCTTCTACTTCTAAAAGAACCATTTGTGCTTATTTAGTGGATAAGGAAGAGGTTGGCTCTATTGGTGCAACAGGTGCACAATCTCAATGGTATTCTCTTGTCATCGCTGAAATGATTGCAAAGCAAGGAAGCTATAACGATTTAAAGCTTAGACGTGCAATGTCTAATACTAGAATGCTTTCTAGTGACGTTTCTGCTGGGTATGATCCACTTTACCCTTCTGTATTTGAGGCTAAGAATGCTGCATACTTAGGTAATGGTATTACCTTCAATAAGTATACAGGCGCAAGAGGTAAATCTGGATGCAACGATACTTCTGCTGAATTCGTAAGAGACGTACGTAAGGCAATGGATGATAATGGTATTAACTATCAAACTGCAGAGCTTGGTAGAATTGATGTTGGTGGAGGTGGAACTATCGCCTACATCATGGGTAACCAAAACATGCATGTAATGGATGCTGGTGTACCTGTATTATCTATGCATGCTCCATGTGAGGTTGTATCTAAGGTGGATGTTTATGAGGCTTATTTAGCTTATAAGGCATTCGTAAAGGATATTAAGTAAAGAATAAAAACAAAAAGCGACAAAGGATTTTTTAATCTCTTGTCGCTTTTTTCTTATCGAATAATATCTTTAATCTTTGTAGATAGAATATCTATTGCAATATCATGCTTTGTATCATTAGGAATAATAATATCAGCAAATCTCTTTGTAGGAACTACATAAGCCTCATACATTGGTTTAACTGTAGTTAAATATTGGCTAATTACATTATCCAATGTTCTTCCGCGCTCCTCCATATCTCTTTTTAATCTTCTGATGAAGCGAATATCTGCATCCGATTCAACAAAGATTTGGATATCAGCTAAGGCTCTTATATCTGGATCATATAAGGCTAAAATACCTTCGATGATGATAACCTTTGCAGGATTAATTTTAATAGTTTTTGATTTATCTCTATTATGATTTGCAAAATCATAAACAGGACAATCAATATTTCTATTATCCATAAGTGCACGAATATGCATTTTTAATAGATCCATATCGATAGCATCTGGATGGTCATAATTTATTCTCTTTCTTTCCTCAAAGGTTAATTCATCCCTTTGCTTATAATAATTATCCATACAGATTACAGATACATCCTTATTTTGGAATGATTTAATAATCTTATCGACTACCGTCGTTTTACCACTTGCAGTACCACCTGCAATTAAAATTAAAATTGGCTTTTGTTCCATGATACCCTCCTAATAATATTTCACATAATCTAATGATTTTAAATAAGCATTGCTTGCTAAGCTTAATGGTACATTTAATATCTCTAATCCAGAGTAATTAAATGCACCATCAAACACATTATATACACTTGCTGGTAGGTTAAGCTCCTTAAGGCTTGTGCATCTACTAAAGGCATAGCTTCCAATGGACTCTACTCCCATATTTAGGGTGACATCACTTAATGAGCTACATTCAAAGAATGCACTACCACCAATTTTTTTAGCCTTTAGCTCTATTCTTTCTAAGGAAGAATCAAATGCGAACGCATTCTTTTCTATTACATTTGCATATCGAATGGATATTTCCTTTAAGCTTTCACATTCCGAAAAGGATAATTTACCTATAAATAGGATATTTTCTTCCTTTTCAAAGGTAATTCTTTCTAGATTATGATGTTGATAGAATGCTCTTGTAGAAATGCCTACAACATTCATACCATTATAGCTACTTGGAATTTCATATTCCTTATTATCTCCATAGGCATAGGATACTAAGTATCCATTATATTCCTCGTTATAGATATATTCTAATCTTGGTATAGAATAATAAATCGCAAAGATAATACCTATTACAATAGGGATTAATGGTAATAATAAAAATAATAATTTTCTTTTCATTGGGATTCCTCCCTCATGAGCCTTTTCATATCTAAAGGTACATCACAAATAAAGGATCTCATCTCTTTCGAATAAGGGTCAATAAATTCTATTTTATAGCTATGTAAAGCTACTCTTTTTATTCTATTTTGCTGCCCACCATATAATAAATCTCCAAGTAATGGATTACCATAATGAGACATATGAAGCCTTATTTGATGGGTTCTACCAGTCTCTAAAATTACCTTAACTAGGGAATAGCCCTTATATTTATATAATACTCTAAAATTCGTTATAGCTTCCTTACCGTTTTTAGAAACTACCATTTTTGAATTCTCATGCCTGTTTGTACCTATTGGATAGGTAAGCCTTCCATATTCCTCCTTAGGATAGCCTTGAACTAAGCATCTATATTCTCTTTTAATATCATGGGTAGAAATATAATAATTCATATAGGCATGTGTAAGCATATCCTTACAGTATACAATGATACCTGTAGTATCTCTATCTAGCCTATGCGCATATTTAATACTTAAATGGTAGCCCATTTTTTTATAGTATCCAGCAACATAATTGGATAAGGTTTCCTCATCCTCTGAATGAATAATAACTCCAGAGGGCTTATTAATGATTAAGAAATACTCATTTTCAAAGACGATATCTATATCCTTATCGATAGGCTTTACATCAATTTCCTCATCATAATCTATAGATAGAGTATCATCCTTTTTAAGCTTATAGGCTTCATTTTTTACCTCGCCATTGACAAAGACACATTTATCTTGAAATAGCTTATAAATCTTTGCTTTAGACAAATAAAAGGATAATAAATATTCTCTTAAGGAAATATCTATATGAACCTTATAATTAAATCTCGTTTTCACTTTTCTTCTTATCCTCCATTTCTTTAATGGAGTATTTACATCCACAGTAATCCTGTCTATATAATCCGTATTCCTTAGATAATTCTATAGAATGCTTGTATCCATTTTCCTTTTTAAAATCAGAATATAGATATTGAATGCCATATTTATCTGCAAGATTATTTCCTATTTCATTAATCCACCTAGAAATCTTATAAGGAGATATCGATAGAGTCGTTGTAAAATAGTCATAGCCTTCCATTTTACATTTTATTGCAGTTTTTTCTAATCTTTCTACATAGCATTGATAGCATCTAGAGCTTTTTTCACCTAAGGACTCTAAGCCCTCTACTGCCTTATCATAGTCCTCTGGATTATATCCACTAGATAATACCTTAACTGGGAAGGGAAGCTTTGATGTAAAGCTTTCTATTTCATTTAATCTTAAGTCAAATTCTTCCTTTGGATAAATATTATCATTCGAATAATAAATGGTAATATCAAAATATTTTTCTAATAAAAAAAGACAATGACTTGAGCATGGAGCGCAGCATGCATGAAGCAATAATCTAGGCTTTGTGCTTAAATTTTCTATGAATTTTTTAAAATCATTATAATTATCTATCCTCATGTTTTCATCACTCCGTAATCATTATATAACAACCCAAAATAAAACAAAATATTTCATTTTAAAAAAAATTAGAAATTTTATTGATTTGGTGTTATAATTAGAGTATAATAAGTATTTTTCGGAAGGAGTGAGAAAATGTATAGTGTAGGAAATATTGTAATTTATACCCTTTATGGTATTTGTACAATCACTGAAGAAACGGAGCGCTTTTTCAATGGAGCTAATACAAAATATTTTGTTTTAGTACCATTAAGTGATACAAAAACAAAAATTACAGTACCAGCAGAAAATCCTATTACACTATCTAGAATTCATTCCTTACTTCCTTCAAATGAAATTGAAGCTATTATTGAAGAGATTCCATTTTTAGAAACTATTTGGATTGATAATGACAATCAAAGAAAGAAAGAATTTGGAGATATTATTAAAGCAGGTAATAGAAAAGAAATCTTACAGATGATGAAAAGCATCTATACGCATGCCTTAGGATTAAAGAATAAAGGAAGAAAGCTTCATGTATCGGATGAGCAGTGCATGAGAGATGGAGAAAAGCTTATTTTAGATGAATTCTCCTATGTTTTAGGCAGGGATAGAATACTTCTTGCTGATGAAATCAAAAACAAATTTAACGCTTAAAAGATTATCGAAAAAGATAATCTTTTTTTCTTCTTCTCTTTTAAGTAAAATAATATTCAAAAAATAGTTAAAACATATTGATTTTTCCGAATTTTAATCTATAATTACTTTGTTTATTATAAAATGATATAGATATTTTTAATATCTATGGGAAGGAATTTAAGATGGATCAGAATAAAACTCCTTTTTTAGATGCATTAAAAGCATATATCAAGGATGGAATATCTCCTTTTGATGTTCCAGGACACCATATGGGTAATGCGGAAAATGATTTTAAGGATTTTGTAGGTGAATTAACCTATACTGCGGATGTCAACGCACCAAGAGGGCTTGACAATCTAAATCACCCTAGTGGAGTCATTAGTGAGGCTTTAGCACTAACTGCAGATTGCTATAACGCAGATGAGGCTTTCTTTTTAATCAATGGTACCTCAAGTGGTATACTTGCTATGATTATGGCAACCGTTAAGGCTCACGAGGAAATCATTTTACCAAGAAATGTACATAAATCTGTAATTAATGCATTAATTATTGCCGGAGCAATTCCAGTGTTTGTAATGCCTTCCTTTGATAAGAATTTGGAAATATCGAATCAGCCTAGAATTATAGATTATGAAAATGCCATTAAAAAGCATCCAAATGCAAAGGCAATCTTTGTTATAAATCCAACCTATTTTGGTGCAGCAAATGATTTAATGGAATTATCTAAGCTTGCGCATGCGCATGGCATGCTATGCCTTGCTGATGAGGCACATGGTGCTCATCTAGGATTTACTAAGAATTTACCAATTTCTGCAATGGATGCAGGATTTGATTTATCTGCCGTATCCATGCATAAAACTGCTGGTGCATTAACACAAGCATCTGTCCTACTTAGAAAGGGAAATAGAGTTAGCCATTATGATGTATTTAAGGCTTTAATGGTTATCAATACTACTTCTCCTTCCAATTTACTTATTGCCTCCTTAGATAGCGCAAGAAAATATATGGCTATAAGTGGTAAGGATAAGCTAGATGAAATACTTGAGCTTGGAGATTATGCTAGGGCTGAAATCAATAAGATTCCAGGCTTTAAGGCAAGAGGTAATGATTATTTTATTGGTAATGGAGAATATGCATACGATAATACAAAGCTTGTTATTGAGCTTGAAAGCTTAACGATAAATGGATTTGAATTATATAACATTTTAAGAGATGAATATAATGTACAAATGGAGCTTGCTGAGCAATATGTTATTTTAGGTATTTTAGCTATTGGTACAAAAAAGCTTCATTTAGATAATCTAATTGATGCATTAAAGGATATATCTAAGAAGTATTATGTTTCCGATAGATCCTACCCTAAATATCATTATGATTCCCCATTCCCTAAGATGGTCATGCGTCCAAGAGTTGCATACCAAGCACCACTAAAAAGAGTTCCTTTAGATGATGCTATAGGATTAATTTCAAAGGAATCTATTATGATTTATCCTCCAGGAATTCCTCTAATTATTCCAGGAGAGGTATTTGATCAATCCATTATTGATCGTATTAAGCAATATAAAAAGACCAACGCAACAGTATTGATGGATTATGATGATTTAACTGTTTCTACTGTTGATTATGATCAATATTTAGCAAATAGAGATGCAGTGGAGGATAAATTCGATGACTAATCCAAAGAAGGATGGCTTTATATTTCCCTTTGAAGGTCTAAAGCATGAAGGAACCATTATTCTTCTTCCTTATAGAGAGGATACTTGGGAGGATAAGGGATTAAAGGCCTTTGATGAATTTAAAAATATAATATCTAAGATTGCACTTCATGAGCATGTATATGTCATTAAGAGTCCTAAGGTTTCTTATGATACTTCTATCTTAAATATGGAAAATGTATCGATACATGAGCTAGATTATGATGATTCCTGGGCAAGAGATAATACCTTAATCTTTCTAAAGAAGGATAACTCTATTCGAGCTGTTGATTTTGGCTTTAATGCTTGGGGTGGTAAGGTAGATGGCTTATACTCCTCTTGGGAGGATGATAATCTCTTAGGTAAGAAGCTTGCTAAGTTGCTGAATATAGAATTCTATAGTGATAAGGATTTTATATTAGAGGGTGGTTCTATCCATACGAATGGATTTAAAACATTGCTTACTACAGAAGCATGCTTATTATCTAAAGGTAGAAATTCTAATTTAAGCAAAATAGAAATTGAAAGCCATTTAAAGGAAATGCTAAATATTGATAAGGTATTATGGATTCCTCATGGAATATATAATGATGAAACAAATGAGCATGTAGATAATATGGCTTGCTTCTTAGATGAGAATACCATATTACTTGCCACAAGCAAGGATAAAGAGGATATTCAATATAAATGGAGTATGGAAGCCAAGAAGATATTAGAAAATGAAACTACCGCTTTAGGTAATAAAATTAATGTAATCTTAGTCAATATTCCAAATCCATATTTAAGATTAACTAAGGATGAGGCTTTAAAAATAAAGCCTATTGATGGAGCAAAGCCAAGGCTTGAGGGCGATAGGCTTGCAGCCTCCTATGTAAATTTCTATATGGGTAAGGATTTTATCATTCTTCCAAAATTTAATGTTAAGGAAGATCAAGAGGCATATGATATATTAAATAATTTCTATAAGGGAAGTAAGAAAATATATCAAATTGAATCAAGAAATATATTGGTATCTGGTGGTAATATCCACTGTATAACTATGCAAATTTAAAGGAGAATATTATGAAAGTAACTGTTGCTGCTACACAAATGTCCATTACATGGGATATTGAAAACAATATTAAAAAGGCTGATTTAATGATTGAGAAGGCTGCTAAGGCAGGCGCTAATATTATTCTATTACAGGAATTATTTGAAGCACCTTATTTCTGCCAAAAGGAAAATTATGATTATTTTAAATTAGCTTATGAATTTAAGGATAATCCATACATTAAGCATTTTAGTGAAATTGCTAAGAAATATGATGTTGTATTACCTCTTTCCTTCTTTGAAAGAGCAGGTAATGTATTCTATAACAGCTTAGCTATGATTGATGCGGATGGTACTGTATTAGGATTATATAGAAAGAGCCATATCCCTACTGGAGAATGCTATGAGGAAAAATTCTATTTCACTCCAGGAGATACTGGATTTAAGGTATTTAAAACAAAATACGGTAGAGTTGGAGCAGCGATTTGCTGGGACCAGTGGTTCCCTGAGACTGCAAGAATTCTTGCATTAAAGGGTGCAGAAATGCTATTCTACCCAACTGCAATTGGCTCTGAGCCTGTTTTACCAAAGGATTCAAAGGAGCATTGGCAAAACACAATGTGTGGCCATGCTGCAGCAAATATTATGCCTGTAATTGCATCCAATAGAATTGGTACTGAGGTTGAAGGAGATTCCTCTATGACCTTCTTCGGCTCTTCCTTTATTGCGAATGAGGAAGGAAATAAGGTAGAGGAATTAAATAGAACGGAGGAAGGATTTATTCTTCATACCTTCAACTTAGATGAAATTGAAAAGAAAAGATATTCTTGGGGTGTATTTAGAGATAGAAGGGTAGATTTATATTCTCCTATTTTAAAGCATGATGATTCTAATAATTAATCTATAGAAAAAGTGGTTATCTCAGAACTTGAGATAACCACTTTTTAATACTCTTCTTTTATAAATTTTAAGAATTCATCCATAGTAAAGGATGGTATTTTTATATCCTTATTTCTTCTATTAATAGAATAATCCTTAATAAAATATGCACCCATGCCTAAAGGTAGGTCACTAAAATCATCATCGATATCATTACCTACCATGATACAATCCTCTTCCTTTAAGCTATATTTATTTAGAATTTCTAAATAATATAAATGATTCGGCTTGCAATACCTTGAATTCTCATAGGTAGTAATATCATCAAATAAATCGAAAGA